>JAYTZB010000399.1:0-7178 GCA_043742085.1 Polyangiaceae bacterium | reverse complement strand
GACTTGTCGCCGAGGAGCTCGTTGACGAGGACGAGCGCGAGCTCCGACCGCGCGCTGAAGAGCAGCTTCAAGAGCGCCAGCTCGCGAGCTCCTTCGGGGAGATCGAGGGGGATCGCATCGAGCCCGGCGAGGCGTTCACGCTCCCAGTCCTCGAGGTCGTCCCACCACGCGGTGATCGGCTGCGTGTCGTGCGTGCTCCAGGTGGCGACCGACAGCTCGGGAAATTCGCGAGGGTCCCGGGACATGAACTTCTCGTCCTTCTCCCACGGCAGCACCTTGTAGCCTGGCAATCCGAGCCGCGTCATCGTCTCGCGAACGAAGGGCGGGATCACTCCGAGGTCCTCGGCGATGACGGCTCCTGGTCCGGCGGCCTCGACGATCGCGCGGAGCACCTTCTCTCCGCGCGCCTTCTGCGATTTCTCGTCGGCGGGAATGAACGCGCCGGCCCCGCCTTCCTTCTGCACCCACTGGCGGAAGAAACCGACGAGGTGATCGATGCGGAAGCGATCGTAGAGCGCCGCCGCATGCTTCGCGCGCATGCGGAGCCATGCGAGACCGTCGGCGTCCATCGCGGACCAGTCGTACGCAGGCAGGCCCCAGCTCTGACCACCCTTCGCGAACTCGTCCGGCGGCGCGCCGAGCGAGACGTCGGTGCGGAACTGCTCGCGGTGCGCCCAGACGTCGGCGCTCTCGCTCCCGACGATGAACGGCATGTCGCCCATGAGCGCGACGCCGAGCTTCTTCAGGCCGGCGCGCGCCGCCTGCCATTGCTCGTGCGCGATCCATTGCAGATACATCTGCTCGAGGACGCGCGTACCGATGCCGCCGTCGTCGCGACGCGCCTTCGCGAGCATGAGGATGGTGGGCTCGCGGTCGCGCTCCTCGGCAGGCCACGTGGTCCAGCCGTGATTGTCGTGCGAGGCGCGCAGCGCCATGTAGAGGGCGTGATCGCGGAGCCACGCGCCTTCGCGTTCGATGAATGCGAAGAACGCGGATGCGCGCGGGCCGCTGTTACCGCCCTCGAGCTCGTTGGTGCGAAAGCAGAAGAACGCCTCGGCGAACGCGCGCTTCTTGAGATGACGAACGGTCGGGTAGTCGACGGTCGGCGAACGCCGGACGGCGTCGAGCTCCGCGAGGCCCTCGTCGCCGAGCCGCTTCGCGATCGCCGCGGCATCGAGATCGGGAATGGCGTCGACGGAGATGTAGATGGGGTCGATGGCGAACGCAGAGAGCGCGCCGTAAGGACTGGTCTCCCCGTGGGACAGCTCATGCGTAGGCAGGACCTGCACGAGCCGCTGCCCGGCCTGCTGGAGCCAAGCCGCGCACGCCGGCAGGTCCGTGATCTGTCCGATACCCCAGTCGTTCCGCGTGCGGAGCGAGAAGAGCGGGATGGTCACCCCAGAAACCCTGGTCATCTACGCACGGTCCTTCGCATAGGCGGTGCCCACGCGCAAGGATCACGTACCTCAGCGGAGAGGTACGCGTGGGATGCGGGAACTTCCGCGGGTCTCGGGCACACTATCGATCGTGCGCTGGGCGTTGTTCGGAGCTCTGGGGTTTTCGCTGGTCGCGCACGGCGCCGTCGCCGCGTATCTCTTCGTGCCGCGCGCAGCGCCGGTGACGACGGCATCCGACCGCGACCCGCCCCCGCAGAACGCCGGTGAGACGTTCGAGCTGCCCGCGCCGGAGACCCCGGCGACGCCGCTCGCCAACGCGTCGCCGTCGCCGGACAGCAACGCCGAGGCGGCGCCGGTCGAGTTTCCCGATGCCCCCGCGCGACCGACGCCGCCCTCCAAGGCGAGAGCCGCCGCGCGTCCCTCGCACCAGGGCCGGCCATCCGCCGGTCATGCGCCGCCTGGTCAGGCCGAGAGCACGCTGGGCTCCTCGGGCTCGCAAGCGCTCTTCGGCGCCGTCGGCGACCGCTCGGCGGCCGACCTCGCGAAGGCCTTCACGCGTGACTTCCCGCAAGCGGCGAGCGGCGATCCCGTCTGGCGCTCCGCGCCCCTCGGCAGCGCCGGCGAGGCCACGATCATCATGACTCTCGACGACTCGGGCCACATCGCCGACGTACAGATCGTGGGAAACCCGAGCGGCCCGCTCGCGCAGGGCCTGCGGCGCACGATGACCCTCATCAAGGGCCGACCGTTCGTCGCCCGTAGCAAGGTCACGAAGCTACGCGTGTCGGCCTCGCTCAGCTCTGACACCGTCCACGACGGACTGCACGGCGACGTCTTCGCGATCGGCGGCAGCTTCGCCGAGGGCGAGGGCTCCGCGTTCTTCGCGCTCAATATCGGGCGCCGGGTCGACCTGCGCGTTCGCCAGCAGTGAACGCTCTCGCGTGACTCTTCAGCGCTGAGCGGCGGGGGCGTTCGCGCCGCGCTGGAGGATCACGAGGCCCTCCTGGCGGAACGTGACCCCGTAGTCGGAAGGCACCAGGTCGAGCGCCTCCTGCGAGGGCTCCCACAGCAGGAGATGATCGTAGAGCGGCGTCGCGTCGTGCCAGAACTCGGCCCAGCGGGCGCGGTACTCCGCCTTGCAGTCGGTGGTCAGCACGCGCGTCGTGTCGCTACAGAAGCTCGCCGACGTGATCATGGTGGCAGCGAAGTTTCCGAGAACGAGCTCGTTGAAGCGCACCGGCGGCGGCACCGAGTAGGTGACCGGAAACGACCGCGAGTGCGCGAAGAGCAGCGGCGCGCTCGTGTACTTGTCGGTGACGTAGAAGCCCCACGCATGCATCAGCGTGCGCGTGTTGTCGCTGGCGCCCTTGTGGCGGAAGACAAGCGGCAGCAGCCTGGCGCCTTCGGGGACCGCCGAGATGCCCGCCGTGAACTGCTGGCGATCGCGGTCGAGGCGGATGAAGTCGGCGCCCATGCCCGCGCTGTAGAGGACGGCCGACACCCCGAGCACCGCCATGAGGCGTCGCGGAAGGTGGTCGGGCAAGCGAAGCAGCAGCGCGACCCAGATGTACGGAATGAGCCGCGAATTCACGTGGTACCAGTTCGTGATCCGGTACGGCGCGAGGCAGAAGAGAAGGACGAGCGCGATGGTGGCGGCGGTCGAAAAGAAGCGCGGCGACTGCTTGCGGCCGAGGAAGCCGAAGAACGCGAGGAGCACGCACGGGACGACACTCGTGATCGAGAGCTTCGTGAAGCCCCAGAACCACTCCGCCCACATGTTGTAGGCGAGCTCCCACGGCGGGATGATGTTGTGCTCGTGCACGAGCGCCGAGATCGGCCCGACGTTGTCGCGCAGGTGCTCGACGAGCGAGATGCCGACGAGTGCCGTCACCGGCAGGAGCGGCAGCGCCATCGACCGGAAGGATGTGGCGCGCTCCTTCCACGACGGCGCGCGCATCGCCTCGATGAAGACGAGCATGTGCACGACGAGGAGCGGGAAGACGTGCGCGTACCAGGTCGCCGCGCCGAGGCCGGTCACGAACACCGCGTTCAGCAGCGTCGGCGAGCGACGCTGCCGATCGATCGCGAGCAGCAGGCCGAGCGACAGCGGGACGGACAGGGCGAAGTCCAGCATGCCCATCGAGACGAACCAGTTGTGGACCATCGGCCACATGAAGAGGCTCGCGACGAGCATGCGCTTGCGGCTGCCGGTGATGGCGAGCACGAAGCGTGGAAGGACGATGGCGTTCGCGGCGAGGACCATCAACGCGAAGAGCCGCGCCGCGAGCTTGGTGCCGACGACCTTGCCGACGACGACGAGCCACGCAAAGAGCGCGGCGTTGGTCTTGAAGAAGCCGTTGAAGACGAACTCCGGATAACGGCCCGGGTTCTCGATGACCGTGACCGCCGCGAGGTGGTTCGGGAGGTCCTGGTACGGAGGGACCTCGGTGAGGGCCAGTGGCCACGCGCCGACGACGAACAGCGCCGCGCTCACGAGGAGCGCGAGGTGGCGATCGCTGAAGGTCCAACCACGGCTCAGCTCAGCCAGGAATGCGATGGGCGACGCCGGGGGTGCGGAGGTCCGTACGCCCGAGCTGGTGGGCACGGCCGACGACGCATCCATCGTGGCGGACTCGCGAGCCGCTACGAGATGCCCCCGCGAAGGCGCCCGGGAGACCCGAGGCGCTCTCGTATCGAGCGGTGAAGCAAGAGCGTCGGAGTTAGGCATCAGCAAGCGCTCGAGAAGGTCCAGGAGGCCGAGCGTCGGGCTAGCTGCAAATCTCAGCCCAGACGACAAACCGTGGAAAAGGCTAGGTTGCTGAGCCTAACCCGCGTGCCGGGAGGTGTCCACCAACCACAAAACGCAGGCAGCCATGACAGCGGGATCAGGGCGGGAGCCGGATGCCTCGCCTTCGCAAATGCGACAGCCCGTCCAAGACCATGGTTGAGCTCACCGCTATGCATGAGCTGTCGGATGTCGGCATACATAGTGAAGAGGTGCCGGAACGAACCCGATGTACTTCGCGCCGGCCCCCTCGAAAAGCCTGAAAGCTGCGACGTTTGCCCACAAGGTGGGTACCGCGTCGTGGATCGCCGGCGGACCGGTCCGGGTAGCCGCTCTGGCGTTCGCGCTGGCCGCGGCCGGCTGCGCGACGGAAGTTACGGATCAGGCATTGGAAACCCGCGTGACCGCGAGCACGTCGGCCCCGACCATCTTCGGCGGCGCCAAGGACGACGACGGCGATGCGGTCGCGGGCGTCGTCGCTCTCCGCGTCGGCGTCGGCACGACGTTCGAGCTCTGCTCTGGCGCGCTCATCGCTCCGAACGTCGTCCTGACGGCGCGGCATTGCGTCACGAAGAACGCCACGACATCGGTCGCATGTGACGAGAACGGTCGCTCCGCGAACGGTCCGCACATCACGGCGGACGAAGAGCCCTCCACGATCGGCGTGTACCTCGGCTCCTCGCCGAACTTCGCGAAGCCGGGGGTCGCGAACGGCCGCGCCATCGTTTCCCCAACCGGCCCCTACCTCTGCGATTCGGACATCGCGCTCGTCGTGCTCGACACTGCGATCACCGCGGTCGCGCCGCTCGAGGTCCGCATCCACACTCCCGCTCGCAAGGGCGAGATGATTCGCTCGGTAGGCTACGGGCAGAACGACCAGGCGTCCCCGATCGGCACGCGCTTCCGCAAGGGCGGCGTCGCGGTCCTCGCGCAGGGCAAGGCGGTGTCGCCCAGCAAGACCCCGCTCGGCACGCACGAGTTCGAGGTCGGCAAATCGATCTGCCAGGGCGACTCCGGCGGCCCGGCCATCAGCGAAGAGACCGGCGCCGTCATCGGCGTCGTCTCGCGCGGCGGCGGCTGCGACGACGACTTCGGCCACATCTACACCACGACGGCCGGCTTCGATCAGATGTTCGCGGATGCGTTCGCGCTCGCCGGCGCGACGGCCACGGACGAGGTCGGCGACGGTTCGAAATCGATGCCGAGCACCCGCTCCGCCTCGGCCGCCGCGAGCGAAGGGGTCGATGCCGCGCCCGCCGCGACCTCCGCCGGCTGCTCGGTCAGCACCGCCGGCAGCAGCTCGAGCTTCGCTGGCCTCGGCGTGGTCGCCGCGATTGCGCTCCTCGCGGCTCGTCGACGCCGCGCTCGCTGAGCTGCCGCACCGAAGCTGGTATCCTCCACGCGATGCGGCTCGTGAGCATCCGGCTTCGCAACGTGGGTGTCTTCGAGGACACCACGGTCCACCTCGCAGACGGCGGGGTCTCCCCCGGACGAGCGCTGCCGGATCCTGACGTCGGCGATGACGAGGCCGCTGCCGTCCCCACGCCGCGCCCTGTGACGGTGCTCTTCGGTGCCGACGGCATCGGCAAGACCACGCTCCTCACGGCCCTCGCGGTGACGCGACCGGGGTACGCGCTTCCGCCCTCCCCTTATCCGCAGCCGCACGCAGCAAGCCCGCTCGGCGGCGCAGCCCGCAGCGCGGGCGCGGGCGACGCGGCCGCGAGCGGCGTGGTGACGGAGTGGCTGCTGGGCGAGGACGATCCGGAGCGCCCGCACCCGCTCGTCGTATCGAGCCCGAGCGCGGTCCTCGATGGTGAGTCGACCGAGGCCGCCGGCAACCGCAGGCGCGAGCAGGCGCTGTTCGATCGACGTGCGCAGGGAGGCGGCGGCTTCGTCTTCGTGGGCTTCTCTGGCGCGCGCTGGTTCTCGCGCGCGGCGAACATGCTGTCGGTGCCAGAGCGCTCGGTCTTGCGCTACGATGTCCGCCACGCTGCGTCGTTCGACGACCCGACGCGCGCAGACCTGACGCGCGAGACGAAGCAGGTGCTCGCGTACGCCGCAATCGCGCGAGCGCTCGGTGCCAAGCGTGCAGAATACATCCATCTCGAACGCTTCGACGCAGCCTTGCGCGAGGTGGTGGACGTCGTGCTCGCGCCATTCGGATTCACGTATGCCGGCGTGAGCCCGCTCTCGCTCGAGCCCGAGGCGACCGACGGCGCAGGTCATGTGATCGCGTTCGACGCATTGCCGCGCGCGGCCCGTCATCTCGTGGCGTTCGGCGCGCTATCGCTGCGGGCGCTCTTCGCGGCCTACCCGCACGGTGGAGATCCGCGCCAGCGCGAGGGCGTCGTCGCCATCGACGACGTCGACGCTCAGCAGGACCCGTCGATGTTGAGGGTGCTGGTCCCGCTGCTCCGCACCGCGCTCCCCAACGTGCAGTGGGTCCTCACGACGTCGTCGGCGCAGCTCGCGATGGCCTGCGCCCCCGGCGAGGTCGTCGCCCTCCGCCGTACCGCCACCTCTCGCATCGAAGCCAACGAAGACATCCTGCATTGATCGTGCTCGATCGCTCAGTGCGCGTCGCCCCAGTGGGCACCGTGGCCGACGTCGACGACCAGCGGGACGTCCAGCTGGAACGCCGATTCCATGGCTTCCTTGATGCGCTGCTCGGCCTTCTCGACCAGCGCGTCGGGCACCTCGAACACGAGCTCGTCGTGCACGGTCAGGATCATGCGCGCGCCCGGGACCACGTCGCCTTCGCCGAGCGAGATCATCGCGAGCTTGAGGATGTCGGCGGCGGTGCCCTGGATCGGCGTGTTCTTCGCGACGCGCTCGGCCTCGAACCTGAGGCCTCGGTTCTGCGAGTTGAGGTTGGGCAGGAACCGGCGGCGACCGAGGATGGTGCGAACGGCTTCGCCGCTGCGCGCGGTCTCGACGGTCTGGTTCATGAAGTTGCGAACGCCGACGAAGCGCTCGAAGTACGCCTCCATGAAGTG
>JAYTZB010000398.1:0-4063 GCA_043742085.1 Polyangiaceae bacterium | reverse complement strand
TAGGTCTCGGGGGCGGCGGGCGTTCCCGAAGACACGCCGTCGTCGACCGCGAGGATCTCGGTGGTGTCGGCGGGGAGGCCGTTCGTCCAGCGCTCGATGGCGAGCCGCAGCAGGCGATCGAGGATCGACTTGGACAGCGCGCGATCGCCGACGCTGGCGATCGCCGCGTCTGCCGCCTCGGTGAGGAGATCGAGATCGCCGCCGGTAGCCTGCGAGAGGCGGAGCAGGCTGTCGACGAGCGGGCGCCCCTTGGCGCGGCGCTGCAGCTTGGTGAGCTCGGCCAGCATGCCGGCGTTGGCGGCGTCGTGCGCGAGCGCGCGGGCGTACGCAGCCTCCGCGGCATCGGGATCGCCGCGACGATCGCGATGCCACACGGCGATGGCGGCCTCGATGTCGCGCGCGAGGTTCGGCGCAAGCTCGCTGCCGCCCTGCACGAGCGATGCGAGCGCGAACGTCGCGGCGTCCCAGCCGCTCGATGCGCCCGCGGCGTCCTCGACGGCTTGCACGAGCGCCGGCTCGAGCGTCTCGCGTGCCCGGGTGCTCTCCACGATGACGCGCGCCGCTGCGTCCCAGCGCATCGTTCGTCCGGCGACGCGGATCACCGCGCGCGCGGCATCGAGGTCGGTCGGCGCTTCATGTGCAACATGCACGTAAGCCTCGAGCGCGCTACGTAGCTCGTCGAGACGCGTCTCGAGGACCTCGCCCATGCGGAAGCGCAGGCTGCGCGCCCAGGCCGAGCGCACTGCGGCGGCGGGGTCGGAGGGGCTCTCGATGCCCTCGCGGAGGGCGTCGGCGAGCGACCGGAAGCTGCGTGTCAGCTCCGCGAGACGGAACAGCTCCTCGAGCGTGGTCTTCGATTCATCGGCCGGATCGAGGAGCAGCGCACGGCGCACCAGCGCGAAGGCCGCTTCGGGATCGCTGGCGCGCGTCTCGGAGATCTTCGCCGCCTCCATGAGGATGGCGATCTGCGCTTCCGTCTCCTTCGCGGTGTTGAGGCGATGCTCGGTGAGATCGAGCACGAGGCGCCAGTCGTCCGCGGCGTTGTAGGCGACGAGCAGGACGCGAACGACGTCCGCGCGATGCTCCGAGCGCTTGAGCAGCGCGCGCAGCCCGACGCGCGAGCCTTCGCTGCGCGAATCGTGGCCGAGCGCGGCCTCGTAGCTGGCGATGGCTTCGGGGATGGCGTCGAGCTGCTCACGCTGGACGTCGCCGAGCTCGCGGAGGACCTCGGCCTTCTCCGCGATGCTCTCGGTCCGGCCGGCCGCTCCGGCGAGGAGCTCGGCGAGCTCCTTCCACATCCGCGTGCTGCGATAGAGCGCCGACAGCGCGCGCGTGCCGTCGTCGGAGTCACCGAACGTCTTCTCGACGTCGCGCCACGTCTCGATCGCCTCCTCGGTGGCCTCGAGCTTCTCGCTGAGGATGGTGGCGACGCGCACGCGGTCGGCGCGCTGCTGATCGCGCTCGTTCGTGGCGCGCTCGAGCTTGCCGCGCTTGGCGAGCGCCTCGATGAGGGGACGCCAGCGCTCGGCCTTCTCGAACAGGACGACGAGGCCGTCGAGCGCCTCGGGATCGTCGGGCGCGGTCTCGAGCCGGCCTTGCCACGCCCAGATGGCGCGGTCGTCCTCTTGCAGCTCGGTGGCGAGACGCGCTGCCTCGCCGAGCACGCGCCAGCGGACCTCGTGCTCCTCCTCGAGGATCGCGAGACGTTCGAGGACGTCGAGGCGATCGGTCTTCCGACCGGCTTGCTCGAGGAGCGGCTCGACGTGACGGCAGGCTGCGAGCAGCGCCTCGTCGGAGATCGGCGAGACCGCGAGGATGCGGAAAAACAGCTCGATCGCCCGGGAAATGTCGCCGATCTTCTCGGCGGTCACGACGCCGGCGTGCATCAGGAGCTCGACCTTGAGCGTGTCGTCGTTGCGCGAGCTCGAGAAGTCGTCGGCCGCGGACACGAGCACCTCGGCGAGGCGCTCGAAGCGCCCGACACGCGCGGCGAGCTGCGCGAGCTCGTGGCGATGCGCAGGGACCTCGGGCTCGAGGAGCACGAGCTGGACGAAGTGCTCCATCCCGTGCTCGTCGTCGCCGAGCTGCGCATAGATGGCGGCGATCTGCTGGTGGCGGCGGATGCGTTCCTTGACGCTCTTGACCGCCTCGAGCTCGACCTCGAGGACGCGCGCGAGATCCGCCTCGCGACCGGGCTCCGCGTAACGCTCCCTGAGCAGCGCGGCGGCGCGCTGCCGGACGAGGCCTCGCTTCGGTGCCATCGGCAGGTACGAGTCGCGTCGACCTTCGGGCGGAGGCGGAAGAGACTCGCGCACCTCGGCGGCCCTCGGCGCGACGGCGAGCACGCGCTCGAGGAGATCGGTGACGTCGATCGCGGGGAGGGGAGGCGGCGGGATCGAGCCGCTCATCGGACGCGCCGGCGGAAGAGGATCGCCCTCGCCCTCGGCGGGCAGGTTCGCGATGAGGTCCTCGATGACGATGATCGCGCTCGACGCGTCGCTGAGCTCGCTGAGCCACAGCCCGGCGATACGGGCGCGCTCGCGCTGCGCCTCTTCGTGCGGCAGCTGCTGGATGCGATTGCCGAGCAGCGTGATGAGCTCGCGGTGACAGCCGTGGCGCTCGTAGAGACGCTCGAGCGCCGCGGAGAGCCGCGTGTTGCCGGGCTTCAGCTCGAGGAGCTGCTCGAGGTAGCCGATGGCGCGCTTCGAGTGGTTGGCGAAGTCCTTGGCGATCTGCGCGGCCTCTTCGAGCAGCTCGAGGCGACGCTCCTTATCGGCGCTGGCCGCGGCGCGGTCGTAGAGCGCGAAGAGATCGTCCCAGCGCTCCTGCGCGTCGTAGATCAGCTTGAGGCGATCGAAGGCCCACGTGTCGTCGGGCTCGATCTCCAGCAGCCGCTCGAGGATGCCCACGACCCGGCTGCCGTCCTCGAACCACTCCTCGTAGAACGCGACCGCGCGCTGCCCGAGCTCGATGGCCTCGCCTTTCGGGAGATCCTGACGGAGCACCTCCTCGTAGAGCGCGGCGACGGGATCGGGCTGCGAGAGCTGGCGCGCGATGGTCTCGGCGCGATCCCAGAGCACGGCATGACGCGGCAGCTCCTTCGCCGCGCGCACCACCAGCTCGTAGGCCTCGCCGCCCTTGTCGACCTCGGCGAGCAGATCGAGCAAGCGCTCGTACTGAGCGAGGCGCATGTCGGATCCGGCCTCACCGTGGCCAATGAGGCGCTGGAGGATGTCGACGCGCATGAGCGGATCGTCGACGGCGTCGAGCGACTTCTCGAGCACCTCGGCGGCGCGCGCCGTCACCTCCGGATCGCGGAGCAGCTTGGCGGCGAGCTCGAGCGCTTGCGGATCGTGGGGAGCGGCTTCGAGGACGCCGGCGATGCGCTCGATGGCCTCGCGCCCGCGCCCCGGACGACCCGCGAGGATGGTTGCAATCTGCACGTCGAGAGCATTGCGCGCATCCCCCTCGCTGGCGGCGCGCCGTGCGACGAGCGCGGTGAGCGCGCCCTCCACGTCACCCTGCGCGAGCGAGAGGCGCGAGACGGCTGCGAGCGCATCGAAGTCGTCGGGCTCGCCGTCGATCACCTTCTTGTAGAGCACGAGCGCGCGCGCCGGATCGCCGAGCTCGGTCTCCTCGACCGTCGCCCACGCGGTGAGCGCACGACCTCGCTCCTCGGTCTTCGCGTTCTCGACGCGGAGCTCCAGCAGCCAGCGGAGGTCGGCGGTTCGCTCGTCGCTCGGCGGCATCGCCTTGAGCAGCGCGTCGAGCCCCTCGTCCGCGGCGGTACGATGCGCGTCGCTGCCGGGCGACGAGCCCGCGTCCTCGGAGCGAACGTTCTCGAGCACCGTGCGATACGCGAGCGCGGCATCGGCGACGGTCGCAGGGGTCGTGGCGAGCACGCGGGCCTTGGCGAGCGTGAGATCGGTGGGCGTGGAACGCGCGAACCGCGACGACTCGGGGCCCGCGGCTTCGGCGTCGCGCGCTTCGGCATCCTTCGCCGCGCTCATCGCGCTCATCGCGCCCATCGCCTCGCTGACCGCGTCGGCGAAGTCCTCGACGG
>JAYTZB010000397.1:0-2757 GCA_043742085.1 Polyangiaceae bacterium | reverse complement strand
GCCTTCACGTTCCTCGGACGCAGCTCCGCTCGATGGCTCGCGAGGAAGCCCTCGACCAGCGCCTGCGCCTGAGCCTCGAACGACTCGACGCCCTCGAGCGTGCCGAGGCGCGCCATCTGCTCGACGAGCACGCGATGCAGCTTGGGGTTCACGCGGTGCGCCGCGAAGACCGCGCGGATGATGGTGCGGGTCGCTTCTTCGATGCTGGAGGTCTGGCCCTCTCGCGCCGTCGTCGCGAGCACCTCGAGCATGTTCGCCATGTGCCGCGCGATGAGCTCCGACAGGAGCGCAGCCTTGCTCGGGAAGTACTGGTAGAGCGAGCCGATGCTGACGCCGGCGACCTCGGCGACGCGGTTCGTGGATGCGGCCTCGTAGCCGTCCCTGACGAGGACCTTCTTCGTCGCAGCGAGGATGGCCTCGACCGTCGCCTGCGCGCGCGCCTGGGTGGGCGCCTTGCGGGGCTTGGTGGTGGCGGCTCGGGGCACCCTGACAATGTGAGCTACCGCTCGGTTTTCGTCAACGCTGGTCGCGGATCACCGCTGGATCAGGTGGGTTTGCGGGGGTGCGGGAAGCGAGTTGTGAAGGTGAGCTATCGCTCACATACTGGTCGCTGAGAGGGATGCCCATGAACCCGTTGAACACGCTCCGCATGCTCCGCAGCTTCTGGCGCTTGTCGCAGGATCCCAACCAGCTCGGTGAGGTCTTCGCGATCGCCGACCGCGGCTCGAAGCCGGAGATCCTCGCGGAGATGGCGAGGTTCGTGTCGCGCGACCCGCAAGGCGCGCGCGCGCTCCGCGAGGGCGTGCGACTCGGAGAGGTGAATCTCGTTGCGTTGAAGACGCTGCCGCAAGGAACGCTGGGGCGGGTGTTCGCCGAGCACATGCTCGACAACCGCCTCGACCCGCGCGACATCCCGGTGCCCACCTATCCGTCGGGGGACGTCCGGTACATCAAGACGCACATGCGCGAGACGCACGACATCTGGCACGTGGTGACCGGCTTCGACACCGACGTGGCGGGCGAGATCGGTCTCCAGGCGTTCTACCTGGCGCAGCTTCCGTCGCGGCTGTCTGCGGTGCTGATCGCGATGGCGTTCGTTCACCTGGCGACGAAGGCCATCGAGCCGCGCGACGCCATCATGACCGCGATGATGCGTGGCTGGGCCATCGGCAAAGAGGCGAGGCCCTTCTTCGGCTTCGACTGGGCGGCGCACTGGAGCACGCCGCTCGCGGAGGTGAGGAAGCTCCTCGAGGTCAATGTGGCCATCCACGCGGCGAACATCCCCGAGCAGCAGGCGTACGTGTACCGCGCCGCCGCGTGAGCGAGTCGCGAGCCAGATGTCGGGACCTGAAGGACGTGCCACGCGTGCGGGCACTGGTCAACTGCCTCGGTTGCGACTCAAGGTCGGCGACGCGCCTCCACGATGTACTGGTCGGGAAGCGCAGTCGCCGAGAGCTTGGCTGAAAGACCGGCGCCCTCGAGCTCCGCGACGATCACCTCGGGCCCGATGCGCATGTTCGCTGGGGGCCGTCGGTGACCGGTGGGGCTGAAGTCGACGACGAACAGTCTTCCGCCAGCTCGGAGAGCAGTCGCGAGGCCGCGAACGTACTCTCCGCGCTCAGCGAGATGGTGCCACACGTGCACGACGAGGATGCGGTCGACGCTGCTGGCCGCCAGCCCCGACGTCGAAGTGGCCAGGATGGCGCGCAGATTGGGGAGCTGTTCGCGCCGCGCTCGCTCGTTCAGGAAGCGCACCATCTCCGGCTCGAGATCGCTCGCGATCACCTCGCCTCGAGGAACGGCTCGCGCTATCCGCGTCGCGAAGTACCCGGTGCCCGCCCCTACGTCGGCGACGATCATCGCCGGTTCGAGCTCCAGCGCGTGCAGCACGTCGTCGGGGCGTTGCCATTCATCACGCGACGGATCGTCGAACACCTTCGTCAACGCGTCCGGATCCGCGAACGCGTTGTGCGCCCCACCCGCCCCATGACCGTGATGCGCATTCATGTGCTGAATGGCACGGGACGACGTCGAAGCGCACGCGCCGCAGAGAGTGGTGAGCAGGGCAGCAATCAAACGTTGCATAGTGTCTCCATCACAGGGCTCCACTCGACGCGAGCTCCATCGTGAGCTCGACGTTGATCATCGTTGCCGCTTGGACACTGGCGGCCGCCGCGTAGATGGCGCCTTGCCCAGGCGTCGTAAGGTCACCCGCCGCATAGATGCCTGGAACGGATGTCTCGCGCTTCATCGCGTCGACGCGAACGAAACCATGTTCGTCGAGCGCGACTGCGAGACCGCGGACCAGCTCGACCGCGTCTCTTCCGGAACTTCGAGAGCCCCGCCCGTGAAGACGACGAGGTCACGCGTCCATCCACGCGTCCCCAGAGCTCGCCGAATCCTTCGATCGGGAGCATCTCGTCGATCATTCCAGTGCAGAGAAGGAGGCGACGGGCCTCGACTGTCCCTGACGTCAGCACGATGTGAAACGCACCGCGCTCTCCAGAAATGGATTCGACCCGAGCGTCCTGCGTTTCCACGTTTGGGTAAGCAGCGAGCTGCTGACGACCGAGTTGCCGAAACTCGTCCGGAGGTGTTCCGTCTCGCGTGACGAAGTTGTGAATCTGCTCCGCAGCCGCGTTTCGCCTGGACCCTGAATCGCAGAGCAGCACGCGCTTGCGCGAGCGACCGAGTGTGAGCGCGGCCGAGAGGCCGGCGGGGCCGCCTCCCACGATGACGACGTCATAGAGCATGTCA
>JAYTZB010000396.1:0-1840 GCA_043742085.1 Polyangiaceae bacterium | reverse complement strand
CACTGCTCGGGCTACGCGTACGGCGACGACACCATCGAGGGCTTCAGCCTGGCGCGGTTGCATGGTGCAGGCATCGCCGACTACGGCGGAATCGCGCTCATGCCCACCGTGGGAATGACGGCGGCGAAGGCGCGCCCGCGCTCGCACGGCTCGCGCTTCTCGCACGACACCGAGATCGCGAAGCCCGGCTACTACGCGGTCACGCTCGCGGACACCGGCGTTCGCGTGGAGCTCACCGCCACGCCACGCGCTGGCATCATGCGCTACGCGTTCCCGGCAGGCGCCGATCAGACGGTGCTGATCGACGTGGGCCACGCCCTGTCCGACGGCATCGACATCCTCGATGCCGACATCGCCATCGATCCTGTGACCCGCGAGGTCAGCGGCGAATCGCACGTGAACGGCAACTACTCGTCGCGCTACGGCGGCGTGCGCCTCTTCTTCGCGGCGCGCTTCGAGCGCGCGTTCGCCTCGCAAGGCACCTACGCGGGCGGCGTCATGAGCGATGCCCTCTCGGCGAAGGGCAAGGACGCGGGCGCCTATCTCCACTTCGACGGCTCGAGCGCGAACGTGGAGGTGGCGGTCGGTCTGTCGTTCGTCGACGTGGAGCACGCGCGCGCGAACCTCGCCGCCGAGCGCGCGCCGTTCGACATGGCGCGGGCCGCCGTCGAGTCGACCTGGGCGGCGCGCCTCGGCGCATTGCACATCGACGCGCGGAGCGATCGCGATCGCCGCATCGCGTACACCGCGCTCTACCACACCTCGCTCATGCCGACGCTCGCGTCCGATGTCGACGGCACCTATCGTGGCATCGACTCC
Organism: Polyangiaceae bacterium; assembly: GCA_043742085.1. GTDB lineage: Bacteria > Myxococcota_A > Polyangia > Polyangiales > Polyangiaceae > Labilithrix. Next base: position 1,021 of record JAYTZB010000396.1, on the reverse strand, counting down.
GCGGTGCACCATGCCGACGGCTTCCGTTACTTCACTGACTTCTCGCTGTGGGACACGTATCGCACGCTCCATCCGCTGCTCACGTTGCTCTATCCCGACGACGCGCGTGAGCTCGCTGCGAGCCTCGGGGCGATGTCCAGGGACGGTGGGTTCGTGCCGCGCTGGCCGCTCGGTACCGGTGAGACCGGCGGCATGGTCGGCGACGGCGGGACCATCATGCTCGCCGACACGTACGTGAAGGGGATCCGCGACTGGGACGCACGAGGGGCCTACGCCATCGCGAAGCACCAGGCCATGTCGCCGAAGGCCGCGGGCAAGGGCGGCCGCGACGCGATGGATGACTACCTGTCGCTCGGCTACGTCTCGAAGGACAGCGGCGACGCGAGCGCGGGCGTCACGCTCGAGTATGCGAGCGCGGACCACGCGCTCGGCGACTTCGCGGCCGCGCTCGGCGAAACCAGCGACGCCGACGCGTTCCACGCGCGCGGCAAGGGCTGGCAGAAGGTCTACGACGAGAGCACGTATCTCTTCGTGGGACGTCGGCGCGACGGCTCGTCGGACATCCAGAACCCCATCGCGATGAGCAACGATTTTTCCGAGGGCACGCCGTGGCACTACAACTTCATGGTGCCGCACGATGCGGACGGCCTTGCCGCGCGCATGGGCAAGGACATGCTGATCGCGCGCGCCGAGCAGCTCTTCACGCGCGCGGCTTGCAATGCGCCCACGCCGTCGTTCCTGCCGAACCCGTACTACTGGGCGTCCAACGAGCCGGTGCTGTTCTCCGGCTGGATCTTCTCGGCGGTGGGCGACCAGGAGCGCACGGCGCGCTGGATCCGCTGGACGACGCTCACGCACTACGGCGACGGCCCCGACGGTCTGCCGGGCAACGACGATGGCGGCACGATGAGCGCGTTCTATCTGTTCGCATCGCTGGGCCTGTATCCGATCGCGGGCACGGATCGCTACGTGCTCGGAAGCCCGCTGTTCCCGCACGCCACGCTGGCGGTGCGCGGCGGAA
>JAYTZB010000395.1:0-4446 GCA_043742085.1 Polyangiaceae bacterium | reverse complement strand
ACGTTCGGCTCCCGCGCCCATGTCGCGCTCCTCTACGTCGACGGTGACATCGTCGACGGTCGTTCGCAGACCGTGCCGCTCCTCGGCATGAAGCTCGTCGGCTCGTACACCATCGCCGACTCCGTCAAGGAGCTGAAGGACGACGACAACGTGAAGGCCGTCGTCCTCCGCATCGAGAGCCCTGGCGGCTCGTCGATGGCGGCCGACGTGATGTGGCGCGAGCTGAAGAAGCTCGCCGAGAAGAAGCCGCTCATCGTCTCGATGGGCTCGGTCGCCGCGAGCGGCGGCTACTACATCGCCGCGCCGGCCAAGCAGATCTTCGCGCTGCCGCTCACCATCACGGGCTCGATCGGCATCTTCTACGGCAAGGCCGACGTGAGCGAGCTGCTCGCCAAGATCGGTGTCAACGTCGAGGTCCGCAAGACCACGCCGCGCGCCGACGCCGAGTCGTTCTTCCGCGGCTTCACCGACGACGAGCGCACCGAGCTGCAGCACAAGATCGGTCAGTTCTACGACGTCTTCCTCGATCGCGTCTCGCAGGGACGACACATGACCAAGGAGGAGGTCGATGCCGTCGGCCAGGGCCGCGTGTGGGCCGGGCAGCAGGCGATCGAGCATCATCTCGTCGATTCGATGGGCGGTCTCCGCCACGCGCTCGCCGCCGCACGCGAGGCGGCGCGTCTTCCGGACGATGCGCCGATCACGGAGCATCCCGCCATCCAGACCTCGCTCCTCGAGTACGCGCTCAACCTCGTCGGGCTCAAGGCCGGCGCGGGTATCGACGTCGCCGGGCTCCCGGTCCAGGTGAAGGAGATCCTTCGCAGCGTCGCGCCGCTCGCGATGTACGGCGACGGCAAGGCCCTCGCGCGGATGGAGTGGGTGCCGCTCGAGGACACCCTCGGCGACGACGACGACGTCACGGAGTGACCGTGCGTCTCGCATCTGCAGGAGTCGCCGTCGCCATCCTCGCCGTCCTCGCGCGGGGAACGCTCGGCTGTGACAGGACGAGCAAGGACTCGACGGACGCGGGGAGCTTCGCCGGGACCTCGAAGGAGAACGCCGCGCCGACATCGAGCACCACGGCGTCGAAGCCTTCCTCACCGAAGCCGCCCGATGCGCCGCCGGCGGGCCCGATGGCGAAGATCGAGGGCGTGGGCGAGGTGCCGGGCTGGATGCTCGACCGGACGACCAAGCGTTGCTCGACGAGCGCGGAGACGAAAACGAAGCTCGACGCGATCGCGAAGGGCACCGACGCGCCGCTCGCGACGGCGCTCGCGGCCGGGTCGACCGATGTGACTGCGCTCGCGAACGACCTCGGCGCCGACGCGTGCATCGCCACGCGAAGAGCGCTTGCCAACGCGCTGACCGAGGCCGGCCGCGGTCGCTCCGAAGCGAAGAAGATCGACGAGGCGAATCGCTACTGGCGCGCGGCGCTCACCGTTCGGCCTTCGCTCGTGGTCGCACGCTACGACCTGGCGCGTGGCCTCGCGCTCGCGGGAAAGCCCGAGGCGGCGGCCGTTCAGGTCTCCGAGCTCGCGCGCGCCGCCGAGGCCGGAGACGCGAACGCCGTGAATTTTCTGGGGAGCGTGAGGGACGACAAGGACTTCGCGAGCGTCCGCGACCAGGCCGCTTTCGTTGCGGCCGTGGGCGGCGCCGCGCCCGACGCCGGCAGCGCGCGTCCGCTGTCACCGCTGAAGCGACCGGAGATCTTCGCGAGCGCGGTCGCGCTCCTCCCCGAGGAGTTCAAGAAGCTGCAGGACGACATCGGGGCGACACCCAATCGCGCCATCGTGACGTTCAAGCCTGCACTGACGAACGTCTGGACGTGGCGGACGGACGCGGCGGGTGAGCTCCTCGTCGCATCGGTGGTCGACGATCCCAGGAAGGTCGGGCAACCGAAGGCCGATGTGACGCTCGACTACGGCGCGATCGCCGTCCTCCGTCGCGATACCTCCGGCAAGCTGACGCTCCTCACGGTGCGCAAGACCGGGTTCGCGCCGCCGGCCGTGGCGGCCGGGAAGAACGGAACCGTCATCTACTCGTTCGAGCAGGTCTGTGGCGCTCTCTCCGGCACGCTCACGTGGAACGGCACGTCGGTCGACATGAACGAGAAGAGCTGTCGCGATCTGCCCTGAGGCCGGAGAAGCGCGCCGAGGTCGCGCGCGCGCCGTCAGTTCGAGCAGCTGGTGACGAAGGCGCCCGCGGCGGCGGGGGAGCTCTGGACGTCGGCGAGGTTGCAGCTCGGGACCGTGTACTCCGAGGACCCGGCGCAGAGCGTGGTGTACGGATCGCAGGTGCAGCTGGGGCCGGTCGCGTTGAAGGTCAGGCAGCACACGCTGGGTGGATCCGTTCGCGGGAAGCACTCCTGGCTCCGGCTGCCGCTGCCGTCTCCGTCGACGGCGCATGAGCACCCGCCGAAGCTGCTCGTGGAGGTGCATGCGTAGTGTCCGCAGGTGCAGCCATTCAAACCGAGGACGCAGTCGCCCGTGACGGTCGTGCCCGGACACGCTGGCCCCGATGATTTCTCCGCGGCCTGGCACGAGCACGAGCTTCCGGAATTCCGGTAGTCGCACACCTCGTGCGGCAGCCCGTTGCCGAAGCAGCTCCGGCACTGCGTCATGCAGCTCCGGATCTTGCCCGCGATGCCGTTCGTTCCCTCGTGCGTCAGGCGGTAGACGCATTTTCCGGCGTCGCCGCCGATGCAGGCGCCGATGTCCTCGGCGACCTCGGAGTCGCCCTTGCACGACGAGTCGCCGCAGCACTCCGCGATCGGCGTCGCGCAGCCCTCGAGGACGCAGCTCCCGCAGCTCGTCGCGCCACCGACCTGGTTCGTGCACGACCACGGAGCGGTGGCGACCGCGTCGCCCACGCACTCGGCCTTGCAGCTCGTGGTCACGCAGCTCCGCACCGCGCCTCCCGCGCCGGCTGAGGCCTGCGCGAGGCCCGCTGCGCAGCCGTTGGTGTTGCCGGCGCCGCAGGCGTCGAGGCCATCGAGCACCGCCGAATGCCCGTCGCCGCCGGAGCACGAGGGATCTCCACAGCAGCCGTCGATCGCCGGCTGGCAGCTCTTGCGAAGACATGCGGCGCACGCGCTCGTGCCATCGATCGCGCAGTGGTCGGCGTGATCGAACGCGGGCACCGCGAGGATGCACCCCGTGCCGGGCGCGACCACGAGCAAGACGACAGCGAGCCAGAGGAGGCTGCCCCACCAGCGCGGCCGGGTCAAAACGTCCCCCGGATCTCGAGCGACCCGCCGCCTGGCGCGAGGCCCGCGCCTAGCGAAGGCTTGCTCGCGACCCTTGTCGGCGCCGCGATCATGGTGATCGCCGCTGCGACGGCGACGCCGAGCGTGATGGTGCTCACCCACGCCATCGACGTGGCGCGGCCGGCGGTATCGTACGCAGCTTGATTAGGGCAGTAATTGCGATCCGGCACGCAGCCGGCCGACTTCGCGTCGCTCTTCGCGCCGAGCGCGAGGATGCCGGTCACCGCAGACGTGCCCGCCGCGATCACGGTCACCGCGAGCGCCGTGTAGAAGACCGGGTTGGCGGTCCTGGGTGCTGCGGGCTCGACCGCCGTCGTCGCTTCGCCCGTGCTCGGCTCGACGAAGACCGCGGGCGGCTCGCCAGCACCGCCAGCACCGCCAGCACCGAGGGCGCCGACCGGCGCCGCGCGACCGGTGGGCAGCGACGACCCGCCCTGAGACGGGAGCGGAGGAACGAAGGCGAGCGCTGGGACGTCGACGCTCTTCTTCTGGGCGGCCTCGAGCACGATGCTCGTCGACCACGACGTCCGGCTCGGGGCGGTCGCCTCCACGACGTGCGCGCCGGGATCGACCGGCGTTGCGACGCCCCACGCGGCGCGGTGGAGCACGAGGCCGTCGAGCTTCACCTCGAGATCTTCCGTGTCGGACGACAGCGGAACGACCACGCTCAGGCGGGGGACGCTCTTGTCGACCGCCACCAGGCGCTCGCGCGCGATCAGCTGGCGATCCTTGCGACCGTCCTTGACGGCGACGGCGAGCGCCTCGTCGTAGTCGTTCTTGGCGGTGGCGAGCTTTCCCTCCTTCTCGTGACAGATGGCGAGGTTGAGGAGCGTGCCGCCGCCCGGATCGAGGCGCTGGCTCTCGGCCAGCTTGGGACACGCCTCGCTGTAGCGCTTCTTATCCATGAGGCGGCGGGCCTCGTCGAAGAGCGCCTGCGCGAGCTGCTGCTCCTGCGCGCCGTTCGCGCGTGCGATGCGGGCGCCGCTCGTGACCGCAGACGCTGCGGACACGAACAAGAGCAGGGCGGCGGTACGACGAAGCATCAGAGGAACAGACTAGCGCGCGGCGACGGGATGATGGGGTGCAGCGACGCCCTTCGCGCGCAGCGTCTCGTCGAGCTCGCGCCAGAGATCGGCGAACTTTGCATCCATGACCTCTGCCACCCAGATGCCGTCCTTGTG
>JAYTZB010000394.1:0-2091 GCA_043742085.1 Polyangiaceae bacterium | reverse complement strand
CCTCGATCTGGCGTGCGGAACCGGTCGCCATGCGGTCGAGCTCGCGTCGCGCGGCTATCAAGTGGTCGGCTTCGATCTCTCGCTCGCCATGCTCGCGCGCGCGTCCGACGAGGCGCAGGACCGCAAGCAGAAGATCAATTTCGTGCAGGGCGACATGCGCGAGATGACCTTCGAGGAGACCTTCGACGGCGTCTTCTCGTGGAACACGAGCTTCGGCTACTTCGACGAAGAGAAGAACGCTGCGGTGATCGCCAAGGTGCATCGCGCGCTCAAGAAGGGCGGCCAGTTCCTCCTCGACGTCGTCAACCGTGACAACCTGGTGCGCCAGGCGCCTTCCCTCGCGTGGTTCGAAGGCGACGGCTGCATCTGCATGGACGAAATGCAGGTCGACTTCATCACGAGCCGCATGAAGGTGAAGCGCACGCTCATGATGGACGACGGGCGCACGAAGGAGATCGAGTACTCGATCCGCGTGTACTCGCTGCACGAGCTCGGCAAGATGCTCCACGACAACGGGTTCCGCGTCGCCGAGGTGAGCGGTCGCACTGGAACGCCGGGCGTGTTCTTCGGCTGCGAGTCTCCGCGCACGCTGATCCTCGCCGAAAAGCGCTAGTCTCGGCGCCGTGAAGGCGCTGATCCTCGAATCCGACGGAACGCGCGACAAGGTCGTCGTCACGACCGACCTCGCGGAGGTCGCGGCGGCGCACGCTGCCGGGAAGAACTTCTGGCTCGAGCTCGACGAGAAGACCGAGGCCGCGACCACGTTCCTCGAGCAGACGCTGAACGTCCATCCGCTCGCGGTAGAGGACGTGTGGAACGACGTCGGGCTGCCGAAGGTCGAGGACTTCGACGACTACGTGCAGGTGATCATCCACGGGCTCCGCGAGGACGATCGATCCTCGGACGACGTGCCGCTGGAGCTCGCCGAGCTCGACATCCTCATCGGCAAGAACTGGCTCGTCACCCACGCCCACGACGAGAAGGTCTGCGCGGTGACGCCCATCCAGGACGAGATCCAGCGCAGCGCGAAGCTCCTCAAGAAGGGTCCGGCCTGGGTCGCGCACGCGGTGATGGACCGCATGGTCGACGCGTACATGCCGCTCATCGACAAGTTCGACGACCAGATCGAGCGCATCGAGACGCAGATCCTGGAATGGACGCCGAGATCCGATCGCGAGGTCATCCCGAAGATCATCCGCATCAAGCGGAGCCTCCAGATGCTGCGTCGCACCACCATCTACCAGCGCGAGATCCTGCTGCGCCTCGCGCGCGCGGAGTTCGACGAGATCCCGCGCGAGCTCGTGCCGTTCTATCGCGACGTCTACGACCACTTCGCGCGCGTCACCGAGCTCGTGGACAGTTATCGCGAGCTCGTGACGAGCCTGCTCGAGGCGCAGTTCTCGATGCAGTCGAACCGCATGAACGAGATCATGAAGCGGCTCACGATCATCTCGACGATCATGCTGCCGCTCAGCCTCATCGCGGGCATCTACGGCATGAACTTCGAGCACATGCCGGAGCTCCACTGGCTCTACGGCTACCCGTACGCGCTGGGGCTCATGGTGATCGTCGCGACCACGATCGTCGTCTACTTCGTGCGGAAGAAGTGGATCTGAGGACGCGAGCCGCTCAGCGCGACGCGACCTCGCGCGGCGGCGCGTCCTTGCAGCAGCGCGTGCCGGTCTCGCCGCCGTTGTAGACGTCGTTGTGGCCGACCTGGAACTGGCGGCAGGCATGGCGGCTCGGGATCCACCACGAGCCCTTCAGCACTTCCTTCCAGCCCATCTTGGATCCTTGCCCGGGGCCGTCGGCCTGCGTCCACTCCTCGACGTTGCCCGCGAGATCCTGCACGCCGAAGGGGCTCGCGCACTTTGCGTGGGAGCCGACCTCGGAGCGGAGGTCGTTGAGGCGGCCGACCTTGCCGATGCCCTCGGTGATGTCGGTGTTGCAGGCGGTGGTGTCGCGCTCCCAGCCGTACGGGTAGGGACGCATCTCCTCGCCCTCGCACGCGAAGATCCACTCGCTCTCGCGACAGAGGCGCGCGCCTTCCGACTCGCAGAGCGCCTTCGACGACGTCCACGACATGAAGTG
>JAYTZB010000393.1:0-1669 GCA_043742085.1 Polyangiaceae bacterium | reverse complement strand
CCATGGGTCGTCGTCGACGACGAGGACGTCGAGCTTCGCGCGCGCGAGCTGCGCGGGCTGCGCGGGCTGCGCGGGAAGGCCTGAACCAAGAAGCACTCGCTCGGGCTCGCTCGCGATCATTCAGCGTCGCTCCTGCAGCCGGCGTGCCTCAAATCTGCAGCTGGAGCCGCTCGACCTAGCAGGGCATTCGACTGCAGCCGCTGCGTCGACGCGCATAAGCTGCGCCGCCTCGATGGACTTGCGGATTGAAGGAGCCGCCCGCAGCGAGGTGCTGCGTGGTCCGCGTCCTGCAACCGGAGACCGTCGCCACTCACGCGAGGTCAACCATGTTCGCCGTCACGCACATTCTGGTCCCCACCGATTTTTCGGAGACGTCGGAGCACGCGCTGGACGCCGCGGTCCAGATCGCACAGACATTCCGAGCGCGGCTCACGCTCCTGCACGTTTGGTCGGTTCCCAACATGGGCTACGCAGAAGGCTTGAACTGGCCGCTCGCCGAGATGGAGAAGGCCGCAAGAGCCGCGCTCGACGACGTCCAAGCGCGTACTCGCACGATGCATGTCGAGACCGATTCCGTCCTGGGAATCGGAGCGGAGTGGGAGCAAATCCTCGCGCTGGTGGAAGCGCGAAACATTGACCTGGTCGTCATGGGCACGCACGGACGCCGCGGACTGTCTCGCGTCTTCCTCGGCAGCGTTGCGGAAAGGGTCGTCCGCCTCTCGCCAGTTCCTGTCTTGACGATCCAAGGTCCGCTCAAGGCCGAGAAGGCCGAGAAGAGCACGTCATGAGCGAACGCATGACGTTCGACGGTCTCCTCGAGCGCCTTGCCCGACGCGGCTTGCCGGACCGCGAAACGGCGAAACGCGCGCTGCGTGCGACGCTCGCAGTGTTGGGGGAGCGTCTCGTGGACGACGAGGCTGCGGCGCTCGCCGAGCTGCTCCCGGCGGAGCTCGCGCCCGCCGTTGACAACGTCGAGTACGACGCAGACTTCGGGAGCGCGGATCTTTACGAACGCGTGGGTCGTCGGGAGCTGACGGCTGCGGGCGCTGCGAAAGAGCATGCGGAGATGGTCCTCGGCGCGCTCGGCGACTTTCTCGATGACGACCTGCGAACGCGGCTCGCCCGCGCGCTTCCTCGCCAGGTCGGCGAGGTGCTGCTCGGTCGTCCGGCGTGGGACGAGCCTCCACCTCATGGGATGCCGGCGCGGGCGGAGACAGTCACGACGCTGGCGATGGGACGCATCGGAAGCAGACATCCGCTGTCCGAAGCGACGGCGCCCGCGGGGCAAACCCATTCGGTGGCCTGCAATCCGTCGCCTCACGACGATACGAAGCTGTCGACCTCGAGCGGCCTCACGCAGGAGCGGCTTCACGAGAGCCTCGCCGACTCCCGGCGCTAGTGACGACCCGCTGAGCTACGAGGCGCTCCGCTACGAATCGGGCGCCGCGCTCGCTCCGGCGATGGCATCGACGATGCTCGCGCGGGCTCGCTGCAGGAGATCGCCGTGATGTCCGCCGGCGATCCGCAGCAGGCGGGCCCCCGGGATGGCCGCGGCGACACGCTCGCCCATGCGAAAGGGCACGATCTCGTCAGCGTCGCCGTGTACGACGATCGTGGGAACCGCAATCGACGGCGCCTTCGCGAGCGTGTCGAAATGGTCGGCGACGAG
>JAYTZB010000392.1:0-2444 GCA_043742085.1 Polyangiaceae bacterium | reverse complement strand
GCCTACGTGGAGAGCGCCGCCACCCGGTACACGCCGACCGGCACGCCCGACGTCCTCGCGCGGATGATCTGCGCGGCGGTGGAGAAGAAACGTCCTCGTGTCGTGTATCCGCGGCTCTACGCGATCTCGCGCCACTTCCCGAACGCGACGCGCTGGGCGATCGACGCGCTCACCCCGCCGCTGAAGATGCTGAAGCCGTAGCGGCCCCGTTCGAAGCGGCTCAGGCGGACTTGGGGCGGACGTTCTCGCGTACCCAGCCGATGATCGACTCGAGCGTGGTCCCAGGCGTGAACACGCCCTTCACGCCGGCCGCCTTGAGGCGCTCGAGATCACCCTCGGGGATGATTCCGCCGCCGAAGATGACGACGTCGGTGACGCCCTTGGCGTTGAGCGCCTCGATCACGGCGGGAAAGAGCGTGTTGTGCGCGCCGCTCATGATGGAGAGGCCGACGCCGTCCACGTCCTCCTGCACGACCGCGTTGGCGATCATCTCCGGCGTCTGGTGGAGGCCGGTGTAGATGACCTCGAAGCCGGCATCGCGGAGCGCCCGCGCCACGACCTTGGCGCCGCGGTCATGGCCGTCGAGACCCGGCTTGGCGACGAGAATGCGGACCTTGCGGGCGCTTGGATCGGGGGCGGCGGCCTGTGACATGGTGGAGGTTTATCGTCCGCAGACGGCCGCCTGTCAATTCGCGTCAAATCTCGGCTTTTTCGAGCCACTTCGGGTTCTTCTGCGTCCCATCGAACTGCGTGCTGACCTTGAAGCGCTCGAACTTCCCTTCCTTGGCGAGCTCCCTGGTCTTGTCGAGGAGGGCGGTCACCTGCGCCGGCTCGAGCGCCTTGAAGGCCAGCGCCGTCGCGATTGCCTGATCGAGGACGCCCATCGTCTCGCAACCGGTGATCACCACCGACGTGGGCAGGTTCATCGCGTACGTCAGGCACTCGACGGCCGTGACCGCCTTGCTGTCGAGGATGATCCCCGCCCCCATCGACTTCATGCCGAGGATGCCCATGCCCTTCTGCAAGGCGACGGGAAGGACCAGCTTCTCGAAGCTGCGGAAGTGCGCGTCCATCACGTTGAGCGGCATCTGCACGGTGTCGAACGCGAAGTGGTGGTCGTCGGCCGCCTTCAGCATCGCGAGATGGATCGACGGGTCCTTGTGACCGGTGAACCCGATGAAGCGCAGCTTGCCCGCCTTCTTCGCCTCGATGAGCGCCTCGATGCATCCGCCCTCGCCGAAGCAGCGATCGGGATCGGTGGGCCGGATCACCTCGTGGATCTGCACGAGATCGATGACATCGGTGCCGAGCCGCTTCAGTGACTGTTCGAGCTGGTCGGCGGCGGCCTTCTTGGTGCGTCCGTCGAGCTTCGTCATGAGGAAGGCTTTGTCGCGGTAGCCGTCCTTCAGGGCCTTGCCCATGCGCTCTTCGCTCTTGCCGTCGTTGTAGTCCCAGCAGTTGTCGAGGAAGTTGATGCCGCGGTCGATCGCGCTCCGGATGATGCGGATGCTCTCCGATTCTTCCTTGGGTAGCCCGATGTGGAAGCCGCCGAGGCCGACCATCGACACGCTCACGCTGGTCTTGCCGAGCTGGCGGCGCGGCATCGAGGCCGCAGCGTCGGCCGCCGAGGGGAGAGCGATCTGGCCTTCCTTGGGCGCGCCGGGACGCGGGCTCTTGGGCGGCTCCTCCTCCCTCTTCGCGCTGTCCTTGCACGCCGCTAGCGCGACCGTGGCACCACCGAGAAAGCTTCGACGAGGGAGCCGGGTCGACATGGCCTCGCGCGGTGCAGCACGCGTGCCGGCGGCCTGGCCGCAACATCGCCGCGTCGCCCTCGAGCGCGCTCGAGCGTCAGGTCACTTCTTGCGACGCGATGTGGCGTGCTTGGCAGCGCGGCTGGCAGTCACGCCCGTCGCGACGCTTGCGGCGGGGCTCGAGGTGATGCTCGAGCAGCGAGGGTCGCGCGGCAGCGTCGCCGCGTTGGCGTCGCGCTCGAGCCAGCACGGGTCGGTGAACAGCGCGAGCGGCCCGCGCCTGTCCTTGGTGAGCGCCTCGATGATGGCGGCGTCGTGCGACGGCTCGAGCAGACGTGCGGCGATCTTGGGCGTCACCACCTCGCGAGCGTCAGCATGCTCGTTGTCGATCCATACGAGGTGAACGCCCCAGTCGAGGCGCGCGTGCTTGCTGGGATCCGGAGCCTTGCCCTGCGCGTGCCCGTCGTCGAAGCGGAACGCGAGATCGGCGAGCACGCCGAGGCGCGTCCATCCGTTGACGCAGACGAGGTGGCGGTCCTCGGGGAGCACCGGGAACATCGGCGGCTTCCACGACTCGCCCTGGTTCGTCACGAGGTTGCCGACGGACGCGAAGAGCGGGACCTGCCGGCCGTCCTTCGTCGCATGAACGACCACGGGAGAAGCCACGTGAGGATGATGGATGATGACGGCATC
>JAYTZB010000391.1:0-7660 GCA_043742085.1 Polyangiaceae bacterium | reverse complement strand
AGCGCCGGGGCTCCGTGACGATGGGCGCGCGCGCGCGGCAGCCCGCACGCCATGGCCGTGGGCGGGCCTCGTGGCGGGTCTCGTCGTGCTCGCGCCCATCGTCCAGTTCGAGGCCACGACCGGATGGCCGATGCTTCGCCATCGCTTCGTCGACACGCAGCACGGCGCAGGCGCAGGCGCGGTTCTCCGGAATCTCGGCACGCTCCTCGGCGGTCAGCTCGCGTACCTGTCGCCGGTGTTCGCGGTGCTGGCGGTGATCGTGGCGCGCGATCTCGTCCGCGAGCGCTCGCGGGATGCCATCGCGCGGCTCCTCTTCTTCGCATTCGCGGTCCCGTTCGTTCCGCTGCTCGCCATGTGCGTGTGGAGCCCGGTGGCCGAGCCGCACTGGATTGCCCCGGCGCTCCTCGTGTTGCCGATCCACGCTGCGCGACGCGTCGGTGAGGCGACGCTGAGCTCGAAGCGTCTCACCACCATCGCGCTGGCGATCGCGGCGCTGCTCACGGTGATCGCCCATGCGTGGGTGCTCGCACCGGCCTCGGCGCGCCTCCTCCCCGCCTCCGCGGATCCGAAGATCGACATCGCCAGCGAGCTCTTCGGCTGGCCAACGGCGATCAACGCGGTGAAGGAGCAGATGGCGACCGCCGGCACGCCCTTCGATCCCGAAGGACGCGAGGTGGTGGTGATTGGACCGCACTGGACGATCTGCGCGCAGCTCCAGGCCGGCCTGCCCGGCATCCGCGTGGGCTGCGCGACGCCGGTGCCCGACGACTTCGATGCGTGGCTCCCGCGCGAGGAGTGGCGCGCCGCGGAGCACGTCCTCTTCGTCACCGACAATCGGTACCCCGGCGATGGCGCCGAGCAGCTCCCCGGCCACGTGAAGGAAGCGCAGAGCCGCGTGCGCGTCCTGCGCGGCGGGAGGACGGCGCGCATCTTCGAGCTCTATCTCTACGATCGGCGCGCGCAGGGCTCGCTCTAGATTTTCGCCGCGGACCTGCGATGCTGGCGCCGCATGGCGGACGACGATCACAACCCGTATGCGCCGCCCGCTGAGCCGACGGCGGCCGCCCGGGCATTCAGCGACGGCTACGAGGACGGTCCGAATGACTTCGAGAGCGAGCGTCGCCCGGTCATCCTCGCGATCCTCCTCACCTTCGTGACGCTCGGCTTCTACCCGTCGATCTGGCTGCTGCGACGCCGTCCGTTCCTCGATCGTCAAGACACGGGCAAGGCGCTCGGCACCGCGTTGCCGATCGTCAGCATCGTGCTGAACGTCCTCAGCATCGGCGTGGTGTTCGGCGGGCACGAAGCGGCAGGCCTGAGCAACATCTGCTCGCTCGCCGGCGGCGTCGTTGCGCTCATCGCCAACTTCCGCGTCCTCAACATCCTGCGCTCGGTGTCGTCGCGAACGGGCCGCTTTCTCGGCTTCTCCACGATGGGCACGTTCTTCTTCGGGATCTATTACCTCCAGTACAAGATCAACCAGATGGCGGACACGCCGGCACGCGCCGAGCGGCCGCGCGGGAAGAAGAAGCGCAAGAAGCGCGAGGCGCGCGCCGCTCTCGAAGCCGATGCGGACGCCGAGCTCCGTGCCGAAGAAGCGGCGCGCGGCCTCGGGACGAACGACCCGCCGCCGGCGCCGTGACTACGACTGCGGAGCCGCCGTGCTGGGACGAGGCGGCATCGCCGACAGGCCGGCATCCCGGATGAGGGCCATGTCGTCCTCCTCGTCGGGGTTCGGCGTGGTGAGCAGCTTCTCTCCGTAGAAGATCGAGTTGGCGCCCGCGAGCATGCACATGAGCTGCGCCTCGCGTGAGAGCGCCGTGCGTCCTGCCGAGAGACGAACGCGCGCATTCGGCATGAGGATGCGCGCGACGGCGATCATGCGCACGAGATCGAGCGGATCGACCGGCGGCATGTTGGCGAGCGGCGTTCCTTCGACGGGCACTAGCGCGTTGACGGGGACGCTCTCCGGCTGCGGCTCGAGGTTGGCGAGCGTGCGCAGCATCTCGCAGCGATCGTCCTTGCTCTCGCCCATGCCGATGATGCCGCCCGAACAGACGGTGACGCCGGCCTTACGCACGTTCTCGAGCGTGCGAAGGCGATCATCGAAGGTGCGCGTCTTGATGATCGAGCGGTAGTTCTCGCGGCTCGTGTCGAGGTTGTGGTTGTAGGCATCGAGGCCGGCGTCGGCGAGGCGCTTGGCCTGCTCCTCGGTGACCATGCCGAGCGTGACGCACGCCTCGAGACCGAGGTCCTTCACGCCGCGCACCATGCTGAGGACGCGATCGAAGGCCGGGCCGTCCTTCACCTCGCGCCACGCGGCGCCCATGCAGAAGCGCGTGGAGCCGAGCTCCTTCGCGCGCTTGGCGCTCGCGATGACGTGCTCGACGTCGAGCATCTTCTCGGGACCGACGTTGGTATCGTAGTGGCTCGACTGCGGACAGTACGAGCAGTCCTCGGCGCAGCCGCCGGTCTTCACGCTGAGGAGCGTGCAGAGCTGCACCTCGTTGTCCGGGTGATGCTGGCGATGGACCGCGCGTGCCTCGTCGAGGAGGGGCAGCAGCGGGCGGTCATAGAGAGCGCGGACGACTTCTCGCGAGAACTTCTCGGTCATGAGGGAGCGCACGCTACTCGAAATAGGCGGGGGCCTCCAGCCGTGCGATCTGCCCTTGATTTCAGGCGTGCCAGCGCGTCAGTCGTCGCCGTCGCCGCCGGGATCGCTGTCGCGGCTGAACATGCGCCCGATGGTGTTCCGTCCGATCTCGAGGCGCCGCGCTGCCTCGGCCTTGTTCCCGTCGCAGGCATCGAGGGTGGCCTGCACGTATCTCCGCGTGGCCTCCTCCAGCGTCACCCCGAGCGGTATCGCCACCCCGCCCTCCGCCGCGCTCGCGCTCGCGCTCGCACTACCGCCCGCGCCCGCCACCCGCCGCGTCCGCGGCAAGTGCGTCGTGCCGATCCTCCCATCGGGCGCGAGCACCACCGCGCTCTCGATCCAGTGCTCCAGCTCCCGCACGTTCCCCGGCCACGTGTGCGCGCGCAGCACCGCGATCGCGTCGCTCGAGAGCTCGGGCGCGGGCCGCTTGTAACGCTGCGCGTACATGTCCGCGAAGTGATGTGCGAGCTGCTCGATCTCCACGGTGCCTCGCGCGCGGAGCGGCGGGATCTCGATCTCCACCACGCGGATCCGATAATAGAGGTCCTCGCGGAACTTTCCCTCCGCGACCAGGCGCTCGAGATCCTGATGGGTCGCGCACACGACGCGCACGTCGGCGCTCAACGTCTGCCGCCCACCGACGCGCTCGAAGGTGCGCTCCTGCAAGAAGCGAAGGAGCTTGCCCTGGACGTCGTGCGGGAGGTCACCGATCTCGTCGAGGAAGAGCGTGCCGCCCTGCGCCATCTCGACCTTTCCGGGCACGCGACGATCGGCGCCCGTGAACGCCCCGCGCTCGTGACCGAAGAGCTCGCTCTCCACGAGCTGCACGGGCAGCGTCGTGCAATCGACGGTGACGAACGGGCCCGCCTGCCGCGCCGAGTTGACGTGGATCGCCCTGGAAAATAGGCCTTTGCCGGTACCGGTCTCGCCGCGCAAGAGCACCGTGGCAGCGGTCTGCGCCGCGAGCGTCACCCGCTCGTACACCGCGCGGAGCTCGTCACTCCGACCCACGATGCGATTGAACGGGCCGCGCAGCGTGAGCCCGGCGCTCGACGGCTCGGCGGGCCGCAGCGTCGTCAGCGAGAAGGCCCGCGCGATCTGCGTGGCGAGCGCGACGAGATAGCGCTCGTCCTCCTCGTCGAACGTCGCGTTGGCGACGGGCCCTGAAGGCGCGGCCGCCTCCCCTGCCTCCGACGGCTCGAGCGGCCGGATGCGATTCAGGACCTGCACGACACCGCGCACCGGTCCGCGCCCCTCTTCGCGGATCGGCACCGCGAGGATGGCCTTCGTGGTGTACCCGGTGGCCTTGTCCACCGAGGGATCGAAGCGTGCATCGGTCGCGGCATCCGCGATGCGCACCGGCTCTCCGGTCCGCGCCACCCAGCCAGCGATTCCGCGCTCGAGCGGCAGGCGAAGGGCAGGCAGCTCCGGCAAGAGCGCCACGCGGCTCACGAGATCGCCGTGCTCCGCATCCACGAGCCAGATGGTGGCGCGCTCCGCGGCCAGCGCCTCCGCCACGCGCTCACACGCCGTCGAGAGCAGAGCATCGAAGTCGACCTCGCGCGTGAGCAGCGATGCGAGATCGACGAGCAGCGAGAGGCGATTGAGCATCGAGGCGTGGGGCGAGGTCGGAGGCCCGTGGCTGGCGGGCACGGGCGTGGCACGTCCGTCCGCGATGGGCGGCAAGAGCGTCTCTCTCTGGAAGGTAGCGTCCGACATGACGTTCTGCATGCGAAAGAAGCCCCGCTGGCTAGGATGCCGGTATGCAAATCACCCGGCGTGGGGCCCGGATGCTGGCACGCGGCTTGTTCACGCTGGCCTTGTTGCTCGGCGTGCTCGGCGTGCTGCTGGTGCCGCGAGACGCGGCGGCCTTCGCGGCTCGTCGGGCGGCGGCGGCTCGAGCGACAGCTACTGAGCGCGGATCACGCCGCGCGCCGCCCCAGCCCCGCGAAAGGGACGCCGAGATCGAGCACCATCCCTTCGCGCGCGGCGATGGTGGACGCGTACAGGGATTGAGCGCCTTTCTCGAAGTCGTCGACCTGCGCGTCGGTCCGCATCGGGTCGTGATGGAAGAGCACGTACTTGCCGACGCCCGCCGCGCGCGCCAGCTCGGCGCCGTCCACGTACGTCGAGTGTCCCCAACCGACCTTGGTCTTGTACTCCTCGGGCGAGTACTGCGAGTCGTAGACGAGGACGTCTGCGCCCTGCGCGAGCGTGCGCAGCGCGGGATCGACGCACGCGTAGTGCTCGGTGTCCGTGGCGTACACGAGGCTCTTGCCCTCGTGCTCGATGCGGTACGCGACGACGCCTCCGGGATGATTGCCCTTCGCGACCGTCACCTTCGCTTCGCCGACGTCGAAGGTCTCGCCGAGCTTGACCTCGCGCGTGGCGAGCCGCGCGCCGAGCTCGTCGAGCCGAACCGGGAACACGGGCGCCGTCATCTGGTGCACGAGCGCTTCGCGCACCGACATGACGCCGTTGGCGTGCCCCACGATGGTGAGGTCGGTCTGCTTCATGTAGACCGGCACGAAGAACGGCAGGCCCTGGATGTGATCCCAGTGGTAGTGCGAGAGGAGCAGCGTCAAGGCGAGCGGCTCCTTCTCCTTCAGCAGGTGATTGCCGAGGCCACGCAGACCGGTGCCCGCGTCGAGCACGATGCGCGTCTTGCCGCACACCACCTCGATGCAGCTCGTGTTGCCGCCGACGGCAGCAGTGTCGGGACCGGGCGAGGCGATGCTCCCGCGGACGCCCCAGAATCGAATACGCATGTGGTCGTTCTCCTCGGACGCGGGCACCGCTCGTGGTCGGTGCCTCTGCGCTCGGGACCCTCTCTACAAGTCCGGTGCCAGCCACGAAACCGCGTGTTTTGCAGCGTTTCGTGAGCACCTGCGCCGTCACGGGGCGCTCGAACGGCAGCGTCGCGCGCCGTTTTGGTGCATGCGATGAACGCGCGCGGAGCTATCCTCGTGGCATGTCGAGACGGGTGCTCATCGCCGACGACTCGGCCGTCGCGCGTGTGTCGGTGGCCCGCCGCGTCAGGGCCGACGGCATCGAGGTGGAGGAGCAGGACTCCGCTGCCAGCGCCTCGGCGGTGGACACCGCAGATCTCGCATGCGCGCTCCTCGACCTCGAGCTCGGCGACGGCCTCGGCACCGACGTCGCGGAGCGGCTACGCGCCGGTCAGGGCGGGCTGCCGATCGCCTTCTTCACGAGCACACGCACGCCCGAGGTGCTCGCGGTCGCGAAGACCTTCGGTCCGGTCTTCGCGAAGCCCGGCGATCTCGATCAAGCTATCGACTGGGTCCGAAGACACGGACGCTGATCACTCGAAGAGCTGGATCTTGTTTCCGTCGCTCCAGAAGTAGCGGTTCTGGAACTTGCCGTCGGGCGTGATGCCGGTGCCGTACACGGACTTCGAGAACTGGTGGCTGTCCTTGGTGAAGCCGGCTCCGGCGCCGAAGCCCAGATCGAGCGGGGGCAGGTTCTCGAGCCCGATGACCAGGTTGTCGGCGGTGACGGCACCCTTGTTCGCCTTCAGGCCTTCGACGAAGACGCGCGCCGCGAGGTAACCCTCGAGCGCAGTGAAGGTCGGCGCCGCACCGCTGGGCTGCACGAGGCGCTTGTACTCGAGCACCGCGTCGCTGTTGTCGCTGTCGTAGTTCGGCACGACCTGCGAGACGAAGACGTTCTCGGTGAACGGCTTGGCGCCGGTCGGGGTGTTGACGTTGCCGAGGTCCTTGAGCCGCTGCGCGAGCGAGTTCGGACCGACGAAGGACACGTTGCTGAAGAGCAGCGTGAGGCGCGCCGCCTTGTTCAGCGACGTCTGCTCCATGTCGGCGGCGTACTGCCAGGTCTTGAGGGCCTGGATGAACTGCGTCGCCGGACCATAGGTGTCGGTCATCATCACGCCGACGGTGTGCGGCAGCGTATCGCCCGCGAGCACTCCCCTCAGATAGTTGATGGCAGCCGCACTCTGGGCCGGGACGCTTCCGGCGTCGTCGCGTGAATAGCGGTAGCGCTGGAACGTGGGCGGAGCATCGCGCAGCGTCTGGTACGCAGCCACGAGGCCGTTGTAACCGGCGTCACCGAAGGCGTCGTTCTGGTCGAAGCTGAGGATGTGTTTGTCGTCGAGCACCTTCTGCGCGAAGAAGAACTCGAGCGTGGCGCGCGCCTCCTGTGCGTAGCTGGCGCGGACGTTGAAGATGTACTTTGCACACGGTCCGGCCTTGGTGTCGCGGAGCATGGCAGTGGCGCCGGTGAACGCGCCGAAGTAGAGCGTCCCCGTCTCGACGATGATCGGCGCCGAGCGGACCATCGTCGGCGTTCCGACGCTTCCGATGACCGCGCTGACCGCTTTCGGACCCGCCAGGAGCGCGGTTTGCGAGAAGGCGGGCTGGCCAGCGACGGGGGGCGTCTGCGTCGTCGGACAGCGCGGCGGGGCGGTGCCCTGGACCGCATCGACGAGCTGGCGCGCGTTGGTCTCGGCGACGGACGGCGTGTACTGGTCGTCGAGGAACACGAGCTCGAGCTTCCGTCCGCGGATGCCACCCGCGGCGTTCGCCGCGTCGAATGCGAGCTGGATGCCGCGACGCATCTCGAGCCCGAGATCCTGGCTCGGTCCAGAGGCCGGAGCGCTCTGGCCGATGCGGATCGGCGCCAGGGCCGCCGACACGCAGACGTTCTTCTGCGCATTCTCCGCCGAAGGCATGCAGACGAGCTGCCCGCCGCAGTCGGCGTCCGTGGAGCAGTTCTTCGGATCGAACGTGGAGGAGCACGCGGAGCTGCCCGCCACGACGCTGAGGCTCGCGGCTGCGGCGAGCAATACCCACCGATTGATTTTCATGACCAAGCTCCTTCAGAATCTCGCGGACCAGGACGCGCCTGCGCCCCGGCCATCGGTCCACGGCGTGAGGCCAGCCGTCGAGGGAGCGCGCTCGGGCTCCGACGGCGAGCTGGCGAAGTACCAGATGAGCCCGGTGACGGCGACGACGGCGCCGCCGACGCCGA
>JAYTZB010000390.1:0-5657 GCA_043742085.1 Polyangiaceae bacterium | reverse complement strand
TTGCTCGCGCCGACGCGGTCGTTCTGCTTCTGGAACATGACGTCGCCGATCTCGAGGAGCAGCTCGAAGCGCTCCTGGCCGATGGCGAGCTGGAGCCGCGCGCGACGGACCGCGGTCGAGGCGGCGAAGTCGCCCTTCTCGTCGTAGATCTTGGCGAGCGACCGGAACGGACGCGGGTTCGACGGGTCGATGCTCGTGGCCTCGCGGAGCGGCGCGATGGCCGCCTCGAGCTCGCCCGAGCGACGTGCGCTCTCGCCGAGGTGATAGAGCGCCTCGGCGCGATCGGAGCCGACCAGGACCGAGCCGTACTTCTCGAAGAGGTCCTTGTGCATGCGATACGCGCTGTGCGGATCGCCGAACTCGAAGAGGGCGTTGGCCGCGCGCGCGAGCGCCTCGACGTCCTGGGGTGCGAGCGCCTGGAGGGCATCGACGGCGGCGAGCATGCGCGGGTTGGTGACGGGCGGCGGCGGCATGCTGCCCATGCTGGGCGGCGCGACCGAGATGCGACCTGCGCTGGACGGGCCGGAGGGCGGCGCGGCCTGCATCATGCGGCTCGACGGAGCTCCGTCTCCGAGGCTGGTCGTCGAATTGGCGGGCTGCGACGGCTTCGGCTGCGTCTTGCCGAAGGCCTCGATGAAGCGGACGAGCACGCGAACCGCGTCGTCCTTGGGGAGCACGCCGGTGCGACCGACGAGGCTCTCGTAGTGCTTCGTCGCTTCGATGAGGCGGTTGCCCTCGAACGCGAGGTCGCCGAGGACCATGAGACCGTCGGCGTTCGACGAGTCGAGCGAGATCGACTTCTTCGCGGCGGCCTCGGCCTTCTCGGGGTCGACGAGCTGCGAGTGGTAGATCTTCGCGAGCTCGGCATGGAGCCGGGCCTTCGCGAGATCGCCCTCGGCATGCGTGAGCTCGCGCTCGACGAGGCCGATGGCGCTGAGCCAGTCGCCGCGATGCGCGTAGGCCTTGCGGAGCGCGGTGCTCGCCGACGTGTCCTTGGGGTTCGCGTCGAGCGCGATCTTGTAGCGCTCGATGGCGCCGTCCTTGTCGCCGCGCGTCTCGAGGAGACGACCGGCGCGCATCCACTGCTCGGCCTTGGCCTCGGGCGTGGCCGCCTTGTTGGCGAGCGTCTCGACCGCGGAGAGCGCGGCGTGCGAGTCGCCGCTCATCTCCCGGAGGTGGGCGAGCGCCTCGAGCGCGCTGGCGTGCGAGGGCTGCGCGACGAGGATCTGCTCGTACGCCTTGGTAGCGCGCTCCGGTGAGCCGACCTGCTCGGCGAGCGTGCGGGCCTTCGCGAGCAGCAGCTCGAGCTTGCGATTCTCGTCGGTGGTGACGCTGGCGTGCTTGTCGTAGAGCGCGACGACCGGCTCCCACTTGTCGAGCGCGCGATAGTGGCGTGCGAGCGCGGTAAGCGCGCCGTCGTTGGAGCCGTCGATGGCGAGGATCGCCTCGAGGGCCTCCGCGGCCTTGGCGTGATCGAGGAACTCCTCGTCGTGCAGGCCTGCGATGCGCTCGTAGAGGTTGATCTTCTGGCGCGGCGTCGCCGCCACCTCGATCTGGCGATGCAGGACCTCGAGCAGCTCGCGGTACTGGCCGTTGCGGTTGAAGATGCGATCGAGGCCCTTGAGCGCGTTGAGGTTCGCGGGGTCGATGGCGAGCACGGCCTCGAAGCGCCGCGTGGCCTCGCCGAGATCGTTGAGGTGGTCCTCGTAGACCTCGGCCACCTTGGCGAGGGCTTCGGCCTTCTCGATGCCGCGACGAGCCTCGGCGCGGCGCTCGAGGATCTGGGCGAGCGTCTGGAAGTCGCCGGTGCGCTCGGCGATGCGCGCCATGGCCTCGCCGGCGCGGGCATGTCCGGGATCGTCGGTGAGCACCGCGGCGAAGAGATCGCGAGCGCGCGCGAGATCGTTGAGGCGCGTCTCGAGCAGCTCGGCGGCCTCGGCACGGAGGTCGCGCGCCTTGGGCGCGGTGGTGGCGGCATCGGCGCGGGCCATGAGGAGCCCCGTGAGCTCCGGCCACTGCTGCGCGCGGCGGTAGATGGTGGTCATGCCCTCGGCCGCCGCCTCGTTGGCGGGATCGCCGGCGAGGACCTGCTGGTACGCGGCGAGCGCCATGTCGGCGCGACCGAGGCGCGTGTCGTACCAGCGCGCGGCGCGCACGAGCAGCGCCGCGTGATCGGTGGGCGACAGCAACGAGTTCTTGATGGTCTCGGTGACGGTGTCGAGCGTCTCTTGCCAGGTCGACTGCTTCTGGCCACACAAACGCTCGACCTCGGCGGCGTACTCGTCGTTCGACGGCTCCTCGCAGAGCGCCTGCGTGAACGCGACGACGGCCTGGTCGTTGTCCTCGAGCTCGCTCGCGTACAGGCGACCGATCTCCGCGAGCGCGCGGCCGCGATCCTCGCCGGGAGGAGCGGCCTGGCTCTTCTCGAGGAGCATCTCGACGAGCTCCTCGTACTTGCCGAGGGCCTTGCGCGCCTCCTCGAGCGCGATCATGGCGATCTCGTCCGAGGGATCGAGCGCGATGATCGCGGCGTAGGTCTGCTCCGCCCGGTTCTTGTCCTTCGCAGCAGAGTCGAAGATGCGCGCGGCACGATAGAGGAGCGCCTTCTTGGTCTCCTTGTCGTCCTCGCTGCCCTCGTCGCCGCGCACCTGCGCGGCCGCCGCGGCGAACGCCTCGCCGACGCGCGCCGGCTCGGCACCCTCGTCGACCGCCATCTCCAGCTCGATCGCCGCTTCCCGATCGCTCGGCGCGGCGAGGAGCTTGTCGATCATCGACTGCACCTTCTCCGCGGAGATGTTGCCGGCGGCGCGCATGACCGCAGAGGCGCGCCCGATCGACTCGAGCGCATCGAGGACCGCCGCCGCGTCCTTGGGACGACGCGCGGGATCCTTGTTCAGCAGCGAGAGGACGAACGCGTCGATGTCGCGCGAGACGAGGCCACGCGGGGCGCGGGTGCTCGGGGGCTCGGGCTCGCTCGAGAGGTGTGCGAACGCGGCGTCGGTCGCGCTCTCGTGCACGAACACGGGCTTGCCCGTGAGGAGCTCGAAGAGCACGGCGCCAAACGCGTAGACGTCGGTCTTCGGATCGGCGGCGCGGCCGCGCACGATCTCCGGCGCCACCGTCTTCGGCGACCCGAACACCGCGAGGAGGCCGGTGTGACCGTTCGACTGGACCTGACGGACGCGGAGGCGGTCGGTGCCGAAGTCGATCAGCGTGACGCGCGGCTCGCTCGCATCGCCGGCGGTCGCCTGCGCGACTTGCACGAGCACGTTCTCGGTCTTCACGTCGCCGTGGACGAGGTGCGCGCGGTGGAGGGCGGCGAGCGGCTCGAGGATGCCCTTCAGGAGCGGGCGGAGCGCGTCGTACGACATGGGGCCGCTGCGCGCGAGGCGCGCCGACAGCGGCTGCGCGTCGATGTACTCGTAGGCGACGTAGAAGAGGCCGGGCTCGATCTCGCCGGCCTCGAGGTGACGCGGAAGGCCCGGGTGATCGACGGTGCCGATGAGCCGATTCGCGGTGAGGAAGCGGTGCACGGCGCGACGATCACGCGCCGCCTCGCGACGGAGGACCTTCAGCGCGTAGGTGGCCTTCGCGGCGCCGTCGGAGCGCACGGCCTGGTAGACGATGCCGAGATCGCTCTCGCCGATCTTCTTCTGGATCGTGAAATCTCCGAGCTGCCGCCCGACCGCGAGCTCCTCCTTGCCCATCAACGCGACGATGTCGCGGACGCGAGGGTCGACCTCCTTGCGGGAGTGGAGGATCACGTCGACGAGCGCGTCGAGCCGATCGCCATCGAAGCAGCGCTCCGTGAGCGCCCTCGCGAAGCTGCCCTTCGCGCTCGCGCCGCCGACCTCGTCCGGGACGAGACCGAGCAGGCGCTCGCTCATCGACGTCATTTCCTCGAGCGTGAACAGGCGCTCGAGCTCACCGCGCAGAATGTCGATCGTCGGATTCATGTTGCTGCTTCGGCTCCGCGGGAAATGCGTTCGCCCCTGGGTCGGGGAGCCGCGGGAGCTTAGCGGAAAATTCCGCTGGGGAAACCGCAAAGCGCATCACGCAACGCGGCATTCGCCCTGGAAATCAAGGACGATTGTGTCGTCGAGACGGATGCGTGACGGCGGCAGCAGCGCGCGTCGCGGACTTCGCTAGGGCTTGCCTTTGCCGCCGTCCGTCGGCGCGCCGCCACCGTCCGTCGTCGCGCCGCCGCACGCTCCGGCGCACGTCGTGCCTGCGGCGCAGTCCTGCGAGGCCTTGCCGTTGCAGTCGATGTGGCACGCCGCCGTGCCCCCGCATTCGACGGAGCAGTCGGTGCTGCCTTGGCACTTCACCGTGCAGCCACCGCCCGGGCACTTGATCGCGCACGTGCTGTTGCCCGTGCACGTCACCGTGGACCCGCTGCCGAGCGAGACGTTGCAATCGCTTCCGCCGCCGCACGTCACGGTGCTGTTCGTGCCGGTCGTCAGGTTGCAGGTGCTCGTACCGTTGCACGTCGAGGTGCAATTCGACGCGCAGGTCCCGACGCACGTCGATTGGCCCGAGCAGTCGGTCGTGCAGCCGGTGCCGCACGAAGAATTGCACGTGTTCTTCGTCTGGCAGTCGAAGGTCGCGTTGTCGGGCGGAGCGACGCTGCTGGAGCCGCCGTCGGCACCGCCCTCGGCGCCCGTTGCGCTCGCGCTGCCGCCAAAGGCGCAGGTACCGCCGGTCTTGCAGGTGCACGTCGCGCCGGAGCAGTCGCAGTCTCCCGTGCACGACGGGCTCGGGACGGTAGCGTTTCCGCTACTGCCGCCACACCCGGTGGCGGCGACGGAGCCGATGGCAGAGAAGCCGACCGCGAAGAGAGCGAGCGCGAGAAAGCGAGGGTTCATGCGGGTGGGGTTCCACGAAGGGCGTCGCACCAGACAGCAGGCAGACACGAGGCGCTCAAGCTCGCGGAAGAAGGAGCCTCATGACCGCGAGGACGATCTCCCACAGCCTGGGCGGTCGCGCCTCGCGCGCACGATCGAGGAGGAGGTGCGCGCTGCCCCGAGGGACGAATGCACCGGCGCAGTCGGCGCAGCGCAAGAGCTCGACGCCGGCGATCAGATCGTCGTTTTTTGCATCGCCGAAACGGTACAGCTCCGGGACGAGCGCGCGGCGGCAACGCGGGCACGCCTGTGAGCCGCTCGTCGGCTGCGAAGGCCGGTTCGGCGGCGGTGTCCCGCGCTCCATCCGCGCCGCCTCCGCCTCGACGGCGATGGTGCTCACCTCCCCGTCGAACCAGTCGACCCAGAGCCCCTCGCACGCGTCGCAGATCTCGAGCTCGGCGGTCGTCGTGAGCTCGCGGCGCATCGGCGCGCCGCACGCGGGGCAGCGCACGATCGTCCGTCGATACGCGTCGCGCGGCCGCGCGTGGTCCATCGCGAGCGCTTCGCTACTGCTGGATGATGAACGGCTTCTCGATGTTCTGGGTCGAGCCGAGGAACGGTCCGATCCGGATCGCGAGAAAGCGCGCCGAGATGCACGAGCCCACGGCGGTGCCCGCGAAGGGCGGACGAGAGAGCGTGCCGACGCGCCCGTCCGGCTCGAAGTCCACGCGGATGCTGCCGGCGCCGAACGGACCCGCCGTTCGCCTGCACGACGCGAGACCGGCGCCGACGCGATCGACCTCCCCTTGCGCC
>JAYTZB010000389.1:0-2703 GCA_043742085.1 Polyangiaceae bacterium | reverse complement strand
CGACCATCTCGTCGGCGTCCACGTCGCTGAGCCCGGTGGTCGTGGCTGGCAAATATGCGCCGTGTCCCGCCGCGCCGGCCGGCTCAGGAGGCGCCATCACGCCGCCCCCGGCAGTGGCCCCGCCGACGCCGGCGACCGAGCGTCCTCATCACTTCCAGCAGAGCGGCGGTGGTTGCACCGGCAGCAGCACCACCGTCGTCTACGACGACACCGGCGAGGAGAGCACGGTCGCCGACGAGGGCTGTGGCAGCACGTCGACGACGGGCAGCGATACCGGTGGAACATCCGCCGACACGAGCGGTGACAGCTGCGGCAGCAGCAAGACCGACACCTCCAGCTCGTCGTCGAGCTCCTCCAGCTCCTCCAGCTCCTCGAGCTCCAGCTCCTCGAGTAGCTCCAGCAGCTCCAGTAGCTCCTCGTCGAGCTCGTCGAGCTCGTCGAGCTCCTCCACGTCGTCGGGAAGCTCCGAGTCGGGGTGGGACAAGACCGACGACAGCAGCAGCAGCGACACCTCGAAGTCCGACTCGTGTGACTGCGGGAAGTCGACCACCAGCACCTCGAGCAGCTCGAGCACCAGCGGAGAATCGAGCGGCGCGGCGCCCCAATCGCTCACGCCGGGAACGCGGGTGAAGCCCGCTTCGTCCAGACCGACGTCGAGCAACACCCGAAGGCGCGGGCCCAGCCCGGTGTCGCGTTATGCGCTCTTCCTCGTGGCTCTCGTCCTGCCGTTGCGGCGCCGCCTCCGCGTCACGAAGGACTGACGCCGTGGTAGACCACGCACGTGACGGCGTCGCTCACCTTCCGGTCCGGGACCATCGAGCTCCGCGGCCTCGCGCGTGACGCGGCGGTTGTTCCGGCGGCGATGGTCTGGGACGAGCGGGCAGAGTGCTTTCGCGCGCCTGCTGTCGCGTATGCGAGCGTGCTGGCGGCGCTGAAGAGCGCTGCCATCGAGGTCACTGACGACGCCCGACGCGATACCGAGCTTTCCTCCGGTGCGCGCGTGCATCGCGAGCCGAGGCCGTTCCAGACCGAGGCCCTGCGCGCGTGGGAGGCAGCCGCGGGACGCGGCGTCGTGGTGCTGCCGACCGGTGCGGGCAAGACGCACGTCGCGGTCCTCGCCATCGACGCCATGCGACGGAGCACCCTGGTCGTGGCGCCGACGCTCGATCTCGTGCGCCAGTGGTACGACCTCCTCCGAGCGACGTTCGCCGTGAACGTGGGCGTGGTCGGCGGAGGTGATCACGACGTGCAGCCCATCACGGTGACCACCTACGACTCCGCGTACCTCCACATGGAGCATCTCGGGGCGCGGTTCGGGCTCATCGTGTTCGACGAATGCCATCACCTCCCCGGCCCGACGTACGCGCTCGCCGCCAGGCTCTCGCTCGCGCCGTATCGCCTCGGCCTGACCGCGACCCCGGAGCGGGCCGACGGACGCGAGGCCGAGCTCGCGGCCGACCTGGGTCCGATCGTCTACCGGCGCGACATCGGCGAGCTCGCGGGCGAGTACCTCGCGGAGTACGAAACGGTGCAGGTCGACGTCGAGCTCGAGCCGGACGAGCGCCTCGAGCACGACGCCGAGCGCGCGCTGTACCTCGCCTTCGTGGCGAAGAACGGGATCCGCCTCGGCAGCCCGCGCGGCTTCGGCGACTTCGTGATGCGCTCTGCGCAGAACATGGAAGGACGGCGAGCCATGCGCGGCTATCGCCGGCAGCGTGAGCTTGCCTTCGCCGCGAGCGCCAAGCTCGCCTACGTCGAGCATCTCCTCGAGCGGCATCGTGACGATCGCGCGCTCCTCTTCACGCAGGACAACGCCACCGCATACAAGGTCGCTCGTCGCTTCCTCGTCCCGGTCATCACGCACCAGACGAAGGTGACCGAGCGCAGCGACATCCTCGCAGCCTTCGGAGCCGGTAAATACGGGGCGATCGTCACGTCCAAGGTATTGAACGAGGGCGTCGACGTGCAGGAGGCGAACGTCGCGATCGTGCTCTCGGGCAGCGGATCGGTGCGCGAGCACGTGCAGCGACTCGGGCGCATCCTGCGCAAGCGTGACGGCAAGCACGCCGTGCTCTACGAGCTCGTCACATCACGCACCGCCGAGACCGGCACCAGCGAGCGAAGACGAGAGCACGATGCTTACCGCTGATCACATCGATGCGCGGCGGAAGGGCGGAGAGCTGGTGCTCTCGCGCCTCGACGCGCGCGCGCTCGCGGACGCGCATCAGCTCGCGGAAGCTTATCTCG
The DNA here is from genome assembly GCA_043742085.1 of Polyangiaceae bacterium. GTDB lineage: Bacteria > Myxococcota_A > Polyangia > Polyangiales > Polyangiaceae > Labilithrix. The sequence continues at coordinate 456 of JAYTZB010000389.1, read as the reverse complement.
AGGCGGCGCGCGCCCACGTCGGGCGTACGCGCGAGGAGCTCGGCGAGGCCTGGAAGGAGATCGGCACGCGCGCAGAGAAGCGTCGCCTGGCCGCCGGTCTCGAGAAGCTGGTCGACGATGCGTGCGGGTTCGACGCCGACGACGACCTCGATCCCATCGCCATCCGTCGCGCCATCTTCCTGCGCGCGACCGAGGTGCGGAAGGAGCGCGGGCGGGCGGACGCCTCCGCCACCGAGGAGGCCGTCGCCAGGCCCTTCGATCGCGAGGCAGTCGTGGCCGAGGTGGCGGCCGTGATGGGCAAGACCGCCGCGGAGCTCGACGCTGCGCTCTTCTCGGATCTGCGCGGCGAGCACGTGCTGCGTGCAGCGCCCATCCTGACGGCAGCATCGATCGTCGATGCCTACGAGCTGGGGCGCGCCCAGGCGGTGCTCCTGCGCGCGGTTCGCGTGACGTGCG
>JAYTZB010000388.1:0-2571 GCA_043742085.1 Polyangiaceae bacterium | reverse complement strand
CGGGCCCGTGCATCACGCCGACCGAGATCGACACCGCGTTCGAGTCGGTCCGCGCGCTCACCTACTTCAATGGGAAGCACTACGGAGCGATGGGCGCGGCGGCGGGGGGGAACGTCGTGTTCAGCGTCGACGACACCAAGCCGGGAGCTCCGACCACGCTCGTCGCCGATGCCGCCGGGATCAGCGACGTCGCCGTCGACGCATCGGGCATCTACTGGGTGAACGGTACGACCGGCAAGGTGCTCCGCTGCGCGACCGCCACGGGATGCGCAGGCAGTGGCGAGACCCTCGCCACCGGTCAGCTCAACGCGACACGGATCGCGCTCGACGCGAAGTTCGTCTACTGGGCGACGCCCAACGCGGTCATGAAGGTCGCGAAGTAGGCGAAGCGCAGCTCTGCTTCGCCCCGGAGATGGCGCGCTTGCGTCTCCGGGCGGCGGCCAGCAGCGCGACGCCGACGACTCCGAGTGACGCCACGGCGCTCGCGCTCGATGCGCCGCGCGTCACTTCGCAGCCCGACGCCGCGTCGGCGCGCGCGGGGCGGGCGGCGCTCCCGCATGCCGATAGGTCCATACGTGGAAGCCCGACGAGCCGGCGCGTCCCGACATCTCGTGCTCCGTGACAAGGACGGATCTCATGCTCGACCTGCTCGCTACCGGCACAGAGGCCCAGAATGCAACCCCGCCTGCGTGGGCGCTGGCGGTCACCATCGGGCTGCTGGTCGCCGTCGTCACCGCCCCGCTCATCATCATCAGCGTCATGGGCGGCCGGCGCGCCCGGCGTCTCGTGGACGATTGGGCGCGTGTCAACGGCACGGCGCTCCAGTCGGTGCGTGCAGTATGCAGCTATCAGCGCGGGCCCTTCAGGATGGCCTCTCGCGCCGCCTCCGTCTTCCACATCGCGACGACGAAAGACGGTCGCGCCCGGCCCGGCTACCTCAACATGAACAACACGTTTCTCTGGGGCTACAGGCCGGAAGTGCGCTGGGACGACAGCGCGCCGTAGACACGATCCGCACCGAGCTCCTCGAGGAGCGCGCGTGGCGTCACGCCCGCGATGGCGCGGAAGTCGGCGATGAGGTGCGCTTGGTCGTAGTAGCCGGCGACGGCGGCGATGCTCGCCCAGCTGCCGTGACCGTCCTCGCGGGCAGCGCGCAGCGCGCGATGAAACCGCGTGAGCGTCGCGAAGGCCTTCGGGCTCACGCCGACGGTCTCACGGAAGACCCGGCGGAGGTGGCGCTCGCTCACGCCGAGATCGTCGGCGACGGCGTTCACGCTGGCGCTCATGAGCAGGTCGGCGGCTTCGAGTGCGAGCCGCGAGCCGGCTCGTCGGCCATGCGCGCCGGCGATGCGTTCGGCGATCGTGCTCTCCAGGATGGCAGCCGCAACGTTCACGTCGCGCGCCCCGGCGAGCCGCTCGCACAGCGACCCCGTCGCGGCGTCGCCCCACAGGTCCTCGAGCGCGACGATGCGCCCGGCGATGGCGGAGGCAGGCGCGCCGAGCACCGCCTCGGTCGCGCCCAGTCGAAGGCGTGCCGTCACGGTCCGCTGCCCGCTGCGAATGTGCTTTCGATGCGCCACGCGACGCACGCCCATCGCGTGGACGTCGAGGCCGCCTGGGGCGTTCACCCCGAAGCGCACGACGAGCTGGATCTCGGGGCGCGGGAACGCCACGCGCGGGCCGTCGCGGTCGCACTCGTACACGAAGAGCGCGGTCACCGCGGACGCGGCGCGTGGGCTCGGCGCGATGCGATCGCGGTCGTGATCGTGATCGCGGTCGTGGCGACGGTGGACGGCACTCGCGAGCACGAGATGATTCTGCGCGCGCAGACTGCCGTCGCGCAAGCTCAGGTGCTTCCGTGTCCGTTTCTTCCAATTCAGGGCGAACGTCGCTGGCTACGTTCGCGACATGAAGATCCTCGTCACCGGCGCGACCGGTAAGGTCGGCAGCCGCCTCGCCAAGCGCCTTGCCAAGCGCGGCCATGAAGTACGCGCGCTCGTGCGGGACCCGGCGCGCGCCGCCGACCTGCGCGAAGCCCACATCGAGCTCGCCGTGGGCGATCTGCTCCAGGCGGCAACGCTCGCCGCAGCGGTGCATGGCGTCGATGCCGTGGTGCACTGCGCGGCGTTCTTTCGTGGCGCGACCGCCGAGCAAGCACACGCCGTCAACGATGTCGGAACGCAGCATCTCGCCAGCGCCGCGCGTGCCGCGTCCGTGAAGCGCTTCGTCTTCACGAGCACGGGCCTGGTCTATGGGCCGAATGGCGGTCGCGCGGTGCGGGAGGAGGACCCGTGCGCTCCGATCGCCGCATACCCCGCGAGCAAGCTCGCCGCCGAGCGCTTCCTCCTCGCGATGGACGGTCTCGACGTGCGCGTGCTCCGGCTGCCGTTCGTCTACGGCGACGGCGATGCGCACATCGCGGAGGCGGTCCCGATGATGCGTGCCTTCCCGCCGGCCCAGCGCATGTCGATCGCCCACCATGCCGACATCGCGCAAGCCGTTGCTCGCCTCCTCGACGCGCCGTCGCCGTCGCATCGCATCTACAACGTGGTCGACGACGAAGCCCCCGAT
>JAYTZB010000387.1:0-7543 GCA_043742085.1 Polyangiaceae bacterium | reverse complement strand
GGCTCTCCGCACGGCGGCGTGTTCCTCGACATCGCGACGCGTCGCTCGGCCGAGGACATCAAGAAGAAGCTCCCGGCGATGTACCACCAGTTCAAGGAGCTCGGTGACGTCGACATCACCAAGGAGCCCATGGAGGTCGGACCGACCGCCCACTACACGATGGGCGGAATCAAGGTCGATCCCGATTCGCAAGAGACGCGCGTGAAGGGCCTGTTCGCGGCCGGCGAGTGCGCGGGCGGCATGCACGGCTCGAATCGCCTCGGCGGCAACTCGCTCTCCGACCTCCTCGTCTTCGGACGCATCGCCGGCCTCAACGCCGCGAAGTTCGCGAAGGCGACGGGCGCGAAGTCCATCGACTCGGCGCAGATCGACGAGTACGCGAAGGAGGCCCTCGAGCCCTTCACGCGTGAAGAGGGCAAGAACCCCTTCCTCATCCACGAAGACCTCATGAACGTGATGCAGAAGCACGTCGGCATCATGCGCAACGAGGCCGAGCTCACCGAGGGCATCAAGGAGCTCGAGCGTCTCAAGGAAGACACCAAGCACACCAAGATCTCCGGCAACCGGCACTACAACACCGGCTGGCACGAGTGCATCGACCTCCGGAACATGCTCATCGTGTCCGAGGCGATGGCGCGCTCCGCTCTCGTCCGCAAGGAGAGCCGCGGCGGTCACGCCCGCGAGGACTTCCCCGAGATGGACAAGGAGTTCGCCAAGGTGAACCACGTCGCGCGCGAGGGTGGCAACGGGATGGAAGTGGTCGCCGTGCCGCTCCCGCCCGTGCCCGAAGAGATCCAGAAGATCCTGGAGGAGAAGTAGCCATGGCCGTCGAAGGCGCAGCGACGAAGTACGAGAAGGCCAGGCTCAAGATCTGGCGCGCCGACGCGAGCGTCGAGGGCTCCGGCGAGTTCAAGGAGTACGACGTCGAGACGTACCCCGGCATGGTCGTCCTCGATGCCGTGCACGAGATCCAGGCCAAGCAGGAGCCCGACCTCGCGGTGCGCTGGAACTGCAAGGCCGGTCGCTGCGGCTCGTGCAGCGCCGAGATCAACGGCAAGCCGAAGCTCCTCTGCATGACGCGCATGACCGCGTTCGAGCCCGGCTCGACCATCACCGTCACGCCGATGAAGACGTTCCCCCTCATCAAGGACCTCGTCACCGACGTCTCGCACAACTATCGCGTCGCGAAGAAGATCCTGCCGCTCAAGCCGCGCGCCAAGGAGGCCGACGGCACCTGGCGCATGCAGCAAGAGGACATCGAGCGCATCCAGGAGTTCCGGAAGTGCATCGAGTGCTTCCTCTGCCAGGACGTGTGTCACGTGCTCCGCGATCAAGACAAGAAGGAGGCCTTCGCCGGCCCGCGCTTCATGATCGCGCTCGCGGGTCTCGACATGCACCCGCTCGACACCATCGATCGCCGCCCCATGATCAAGGAGCAGGCGGGCATCGGGTACTGCAACATCACCCGCTGCTGCACCGAGGTGTGCCCCGAGCACATCGTGATCACGGACAACGCGATCATCCCGATGAAGGAGCGCATCGCGGACGACTTCTACGATCCGGTACGCTGGGCGCTCCGCAAGGTGTTCCCGCCGAAGCACAAGAAGAGCCTGCCGGTCGTGCAGAGCCAGAGCGGTGGCGTGAAGGCGTCGACCAAGACGAAGAAGAAAGAGTCCTCGCCCGACGCAGAAGAGTGACGTCGTTTTGATCTGATCAAGGGGGAGCGCCGATGACGTACGAGCTCAAGAAGCTGGCGGACAAGAACCTCGGCGCGGCGATCACGCTCGCCAAGCACTATCGCGATCTCAATCAGCCCGACGAGGCAGAGAGCATCTGCCGCGACGTGCTGGAGGTCGCGCCGGACGACGTCGACGCGCTGCGGACCCTCGGGCTCACGCTCACGGATCGCTTCCCCACCGCGTGGATGTCGTTGTTCGAGGAGGCCTGCTCCACGTTCAAGAAGCTGCCCAGCGAGTACGAGCGGCACTACTACGTCGGCATCGCGTGGGAGCGCTACGCGAAGGCGCAGCTCGAGTCGGGGCGCGCACACAACGCGATTCACGCCTTCGAGGAGGCGATCGCGAAGTTCGAGGAGGCCTCCGCGCTCGCCGCGAAGGACGACCCCGCGCCGATCCTCCACTACAACCGCTGCGTCCGCGCGCTGACGACCAACCCGGAGATCGCGCGCGCATCCACGGTCCCTCAGCAGCCGAAATACGAGTTCGGCGACTAGAGCCACGGCCGTGCACGAAGTCTCGATCCGCATCCTGCATCTCACTGCCGACCTCGCGCGGAGGGGCGGCGTCGACGCGAAGGCGCTCATCGCTGGGCTGCCGTCGCTCGCGTTTCCGGAGAAGGAGCAGCCGTCGTTCTTCGATTGGTCCGACTTCGTGGTGATGTGGGAGCGTCTCGAGGAGGCGCTCGGCGGCCCCGATGGATTCGCGCGCACGGCGCGCGCAGCGATCGACACCGCGTATCCCGAGGCCCGCACGTTGACCGCGGTGTACGTGACCCCGGAGGCGCTCTTCCATTTCTTGATGCTGCGCCACATGCGCACGTCGTTTCGGAACATCGAGACGGAGGTGATCGAGAAGCAAGCCGACGGCTGGATCCTCTTTCGCGAGACGATCCGCCTGCCGCATCGGGGCTGCGAGGCGCTGCATCGGGCGACGCGGACGTTCGTCGCGAACGTCCCGCTCAATTTCGGTCTGCCCCCCGCCGAGACGCAGATCCTCAGCATGACCCCGCACGTGGCGGAGCTGCGGACGCGGTTTCCGGCGGCGCCCGCCAGCGTCACGGCACGCGCGCCCGAGCTCATCGCCGCGCAGCTCGACGAGGCGTTCTCGTTGCTCATCGAGACGACCGTCTCCGGTGACGGCGCTCCGGCGGCGGCGGAGGCGGTCTGGGCGAACAAGCTCGGTTTGTCGCCGCGGCAGCGCGACGTCTTCGCTCGGGTCGTGCAGGGCCGCGCGAACAAGGAGATCGCCGCGGAGCTCCGGTGCTCGGAGCGCAACGTCGAGTCCCATGTCGGAAGGATCTTCCGTGCGGCGGGGGTCGCGTCGCGCGCGGAGCTCCTGGTGAAGGTGCTCGGCCGGTGAGCGCTCGCCGCGAGCTCTCGCGTCGCGCCCGCGTGACGAACGTCGCACTGGCTGGACAGCGGCGGGCCGTTCAGCGCTGGATGCGGACGGTCGGCGTTGCGCCGGTGAACTCGGCGCGCACGGTGATCTTCTCGCCCGCCTTCACGCTGATGCGCTCGCCGCGGCTCTCGCCGGTGGGATCGAACGTGAAGCGCACGTCGTGCTGGCCCGGCTCGAGGTTCACGCGCACCGGACAAGCGCCGCGCATGGTGCCGTCGATCGAGACGCGCGTGCCTGGGTCTCCGAGGAACGCCACCATCGTTCGCCCCGGTTTTTCCGGGCTCGACGCGCTGGTGGGAGGCGCCGTGTGGCTGGTCGCGACGCCGCCCGTATTCAGCGGGAGGGCGCCGCTCCCCGGCGGGCTCGCCGAGATCGCGGGCTTCGTCGTGCTGGGCGGCATCGTCGCCGAGGACGTGGTGGCCGTGACGCTCGCGGTCGAGGCGATCGAGGTGCTCGTCGTCGGTGCTGGTCCGTTGTCGGTGCGCTCGTTGGTCGAGCGCGCCCTCCACGCGAAGCCTCCGCCGACCACGATCACCCCGGCCAGGACCACGAGCGACACCACGCGCGAGCGCGACGACGAAGTACCGGACCGCGCGTCGTTCTTGCCGCGCACCGCGGTCTCGAGCGGACGCGTGGCCAGCGTATCGACACGTTCCGCGGGGCTCGTACGCCCCGACGCATGCGACGCGAGCGCGGCGTCCTGCGCGGCGCGCGCGTTCCGCAGGAGCACGTCGCCGCCGAGGCCGACCGGCTCCACCATGAGCGGCGTCGGGATCGACATCGCCGGATCAAGCCGCGCCCGTGCGACCGGCGTCTCGCCCATCGGTGTCTGCGGAGGGGGCGGTCTGGATAGCGCGACCGGCGTGGCTCCGATCGACGGCAGCCTCGACGGCAGCTCCGACGCCAGCTCCGACGGCGGCGGAATGCTCTCCTGGAGGCGACGGGTGCTCGCTCCGGGCGGCTCGATCTCCGAGGAGGGCGGGCTCGACCAGCGCACCGCCTCCTCGCGTGCTGCGAAGGTCTTCGTTCCGAGATCGCCGACGCTCGGATTGGGCGCCCGCGTCTTGCCGTCGAGGGACATCGGCATCGGCTCCGACGCCGCTTCGCGCAGATCACGCACGCGATCGCCGAGCTCGCGCGCGATGTCGGTGACGTCGGTGCCCTGGAGGAAGGCCCGCAGCGCGCGGGCCACATCGGCCGCGTCCTGCTGGCGCTTCTTCGGATCGAGCTGCATCGCGCGCACGATCACGTCATCGAGCGGAATCAGCCGCGGATTGTAGTCACTCGGCTTCGGATGCTTCTCGCGCATCGCGTCGTTGCACAGCTCGGGCGTCGCGCGTCGGAAGGGAGCGACGCCGCTCCATGCCTCCATGAGCAGGACCGCGACCGCGAAGATGTCGGTCGGAGGTCCGAGCTCCTTGCCTTCGACCTGCTCGGGCGGCATGTGCCCCGGGGAGCCGAGGATCTCGTGACCAGCGACGAGCGCCGGCGCGGCGATGCCGAAGTCGATCAGCTTCACCTGACCCTCTTCGTCGAGCATCACGTTGCGCGGAGTGATGTCGCGATGAACGACGTTCATGCGGCGGTGCGCGTAATCGAGCGCGCGGCATACCTCCATGCCCACGTACGCGCCTTCTTCCGGCGACAGCACGCGCTTCGTTCCGTCGAAGTTCCGCTCGCGCACGAGCTCCGCGATGCTGCAGCCCTCGACGAGCTCCATCGCGAGGAAATACGTGCCTTGCTCGAGACCGAGCTCGTAGACCGGAACGATGTTGGGATGGCTGAGCGCGACCGTGGTCTTCGCCTCCTCCACGAAGCGGCGGATGAACTGCTGATCGAACGACAGCTCGTCGCGGATCTGCTTCACGACCAGGCGCTTCTCGAAGCCGCCAGCCCCCCGCAACGTGGCCAGGACGACGCGCGCCATGCCGCCACGCGAGAGCTCGCGCTCGAGCACGTACTTGCCGAAGATCTGCGGATACACGCCGTTGCGAAGCGTATCAGGTCGGCCGAGCATGCGGCCAACAGGCCCGATTTGCCGTACACTGTGCGACGGATGGTCGCTCTGCGCTCCAGCCTCTCGATCGGCGTCGTCTTCGGGGTGGCGCCCCTCGTCCTCGGCCTCCTCGCGCCCTCGTGCACGCCGTCGACGCGGTTCGAGGACCGCCCGCTCGTCGTCTATTCGCCGAAGTCGTGCCTGCTCTCGGAGAGCGACGCCTTCTCGGTGATCTACGGCAACGGCGACTTCGAGAACGCCGAGTCGGCGGTCTCGTCGCTTTACCTGCGCGACGTCGGCGCCACCATGAGCGAGCTGCCGGCCACCACGCGCTCGGTCATCGTCGACGTCTCGGAGCCAGGACGCAGCGTCGACTGGCGCGGGACCGCGGACGTCCCCCCAACCGGCCCGATCAACGTCCTCGTGTGGCCGGCGGGCGAGACGTGTCGCCTGAGCCGCGACGTCGAGCCGCGCACGGAGGTGACGCTCGGCGTCTTCGGTCGTCACATCATGATCGCCGGCGGGAAGCTCGCAGGGCAGGTGCCCCGGACGTACGTCGGCGATCTCGCGACAGGCATCGTGTCCGATCTCGTCTTCGGGCTCGGCACGCGCCGCTCGCGCTCCACCATCACCGAGTTCGGCGAGACCTCCGAACAGGAACCGACGCCCGCGCTCGTCGCCGGTGGTGAGGATCCCGATTCGCAGACCGCCATCGGCACCGCCGAGATCTACGTCCCCAAGGCCGGCGCCGGAGGCGACATCGGCGACTTCGATCGGTTGCGGATCGATCTGAGCGAGCCTCGCACCAAGCACGGCGCCGTGGTGCTCGCCTCGGGCGAGACGCTGCTGGTCGGCGGCATCGGCCAGCTCGGCACACCGCTGGGCACGATGGAGATCGTCGATCCCAAGACGCATCGCTATCGCACGAGCGGCGTCGCGACCCTCGCGGTCCCTCGCTCTGCCCCCACGGTGCTACGACTCGCCTCCGGCGAGATCCTCGTGGCGGGCGGCTTCGATCGGAGCAACCTCCCGGTCCCGACCATCGAGTGGTTCTCCGCCGACGCGAGCCGTCCGTCCAAGCGCACCGTCGATCTCGTGACCGGCCAGGAGCGCGCGTTCGTACCGCTCGAGGCCGGCGGCGCGCTGGCCCTCGTTCGGCCTGCGACCGGCGTCACCGACTTCAACACGGTCTGGGTCATCTCCGCGGACGGTACGCTCGAGGCCGCGGTTCCCATCGATCCGAGCACGCTCGATCGCCTCCGCCTCTTTCCCGGTACCGACGGCGCGCCGGTGCTGTGGACCGGTCAGCGCTGGTTGCGCTGGCAGCCGTGGTTCGGCGCATTCCAGCCCATCGCGGATGCTCCGCCACGTGGACCCCGGAGCCCCGCGGTCGCGTCGGGTGACCCCGGCCTCGCCCTCTGGCTCGACGACCGCACGGAGGCCGACGAGAGCAAGTTGTTCGACACGCCGCAGCTCTACGTCCGCGGCTATCGCTTCGATACGCGCTCGCGCTTCGGCACGGTGAAGAACCCGCTCCTCGTCGACGGCACCGCCGGCGTCGCGCCTGACCGCGTGACCGGCACCCCGGGCAGCTCGATCCGGTTCATCGACGGCAAGGGCCTCGAGCTCGGACCCGGCGCGAGCGCGTTCGTGACCGACCTCACCTTCAGCCACGTCGCGATCGACCTCGACGGAGGCGACGCGCCGTATCTCGTCCTTCGTCAGGAGGACGGTCGCGAGCTCGAGGTGGGCGGCGCGCTGTGCCCGTTCGCCACGAGCTCGACCGTCGCGCCGCTGCACGTCGAGCGCAGCGGCGCACGCGTGACCGTCGCGGTCGGCGACGGCGCGCCCAAGGATTGCGTCGGCCAGCTCGACCCCTCGTCCCGCGTTGCGGTCGGGGTGCGCGGCGCGGGCGGCAGCGGGATCAGCCTCGCGCACAACCTCCGCATCACGCGCTGAGCGTCGAGGTGCCGAGAAACCCGGAGAAAACGGCGTGCGGCGAGGCGCCGACTTGACCTAATTGAGAATTTACTAAAAAGTAAGTTGTAGGAGGCGCGCCGCCGCCATGTCTCTTCGAACGAAGCTGTCCGAACTGTCCGGCCTGTCGCGCATTCGCACCACGCTGCGCGACGCCGCGAGCGCGGCGCGCGGTACGCCGTCCGCCGAAGCGCCGCCGCCCGCCGAGAGCCAGGTCGTCCTTCGCGACGTATCCTCGAGCACGCACGTCCCGCGCGCGGTCGAGCACGTGTGCCGCCTCCCGCCCGAGGTCCTGCGCACCACCACCGAGGTCGCCTACGACTGGGACTATTCGGCGAAGCGCGCCGAGCTCCGCACGCTCTACGAGAAGTCGAAGGACCTCATGTGGAACGTGCGCACCGACCTCGACTGGTCGACGAACGTCGATCCCGAG
>JAYTZB010000386.1:0-6108 GCA_043742085.1 Polyangiaceae bacterium | reverse complement strand
GGCACGACGCGCGTGACGATGCCGTGGACCTTCGGCGTGATCTTGTCGGCATCGACCAGCTTCGCCTTCACGTCGTCGGGGAGCTTGCCCTTCTCGCCGTGGTCCATCGTGAGCTCCACCGTGCCGCCCTCGCGGACGTCCAGCGCGGCCGCGACGCTGAGCCACGTCGTGAGCAGCTCGGGCTTCGTCAGGTACTCCCAGACGCGCTCGATGGGGCCCGGCAGCAAGCGCTCGAAGCGCATGGTGGTCGGCTCGACGAGGACTCCGTTCTTCTTCGCGTCGGTCATGACTTCCTCTTCTTGGTAGCGTGAGCGTCGGCCTTCTTGTCGGCGACGAGCGCGCGCTCGAGGGCGTCGAGGCGCTGGTTCCAGAACTTGCGGATGTTGCCGAGCCACGCCTCGAGCTCGTCGAGGCCACGCGGGTCGAGCGAGTAGACGCGGCGCTGCGCGTCGACCTTCACGCGCACGAGCTTCGCGTCGCGCAGGACCTTGAGGTGCTGCGAGACGGCGGGGCCCGTGACGCGGAAGTGGCTGTGGATGTCGCCGGCCACCATGTCGCCGGTGGCGAGCAGCTCGACGATCCGGCGTCGCGTGTGATCGGCGAGCACGCTGAAGGTTTGCATGCTCGCTAAAGTAAGCGGCATCGTAATTAAGTCAACACTAAAATAAAGCGGCCATGGGGAGGTCATCCAATCGGGTGACGCGGGATCCGGGGCCCATGCCGGGAACCTTTCGCCGGCGGCCCTGTCAATCACGGCGAGACACGATGCGGGAACGCTGACAGCCCTGGAAAACAGGGTTGAGCGCACCACCCCCGCCTCGCCGTCGACAGCACAAAACCCCTGCCACGCGTCCTTCGGGACGCCGTCGAAAAGCCATGACCACCCACGCCTTCGCACCCCGGTTCGACCTCTCCAACGTCTTCCTCTCCGGCGCGCCCGACGCGGCCGAGAGCGAGCCGTCGTTCGCGCTGGTGAAGAACGGCCCGCCCGTGCCCGCGGACGAGGTCGAGTCGCACGTCGAGGCGGTCGAGGTGACCGTGCGCTGGGGTAGCCAGATCCTCTCGGTGAAGCACCTCGCGAACGGCAAGAGCTTCTACGTCGGCGACGACGCCGACCTCGCGCTTCCCGAGGACATCCTCGGCTCGTCGCGTGCGCCGATCGTCGTCGCTCGTGGCGGCGGCACCTACGTGGTGGTTCCGCCGGGCGCTCGTGGCCACATCGCGATGCGTGACGGCGCGCGCGAGTCGTTCGCGGGCGCTCGCGAGATCCCGCTCGCGTACGGCATGTCGGTCACCCTCGAGGTCGGCGCCGAGCGCGCGGACGGGACCACCGGTGAGCCCATCACCTTCGAGATCGGCACCGTGCGCGCCGGCAAGGTCGCGCCCATTGGCTTTCTCGCCACGCTCGCGGGCGGCGCCACCGGGTTCATCGGGCTCTCGTTCCTCGGCCACGCGGCCATCGTCGCATCGCTCGCGATGTTCATGCCCAAGATGGACACCAACGACAGCGACGGCGTCGACCGCGATCAGATGATGCTCATGCAGAAGTTCCTCAACGCCTCCGCGCAGCGCGAGACCGAGCAGGAGCCGCGCACCGAGTCCTCGAGCGAGCCCGCGGGCGGCGGCAGCACCGGCGAGCGTCACCAGGGCCCCGAAGGCGCCGCGGGCACCGACAAACCCGTCGTGAAGCCCGGTCACATGGCGATCCGGGGCAACGAGGACAAGTCGCAGCTCTCTCGTCGTGAGGAGCTCAAGGTCGCGCAGGAGTTCGGCATGGCCGGCCTGCTCGCGTCGGCCTCGCTCGTCGATCCCAACGCGCCCGCGTCGCCGTGGATGAAGGACCCTGTGAAGGGCTCCTCCGTGAAGTCGGCGATGGGCGACATGTTCAGCACCGACATCGGCGACGCGACGGGCACCGGTCTCGGTCTCTGGAGCACCGGCGAGGGCGGCGGCGGCACCGGCGCAGGCGTCGGCCTCGATCACGTCAACACCATCGGTGGCGGCGGCGGCGGCACCGGCCCCTCGGGCCTCGGCCCCGGCGACAAGAGCGGCATCGGCATCGGCCACGGCCCCGGCGGCAACGGTCACGTCGCCGTCGCGCCCAAGATGCGCACCGGCGTCACCGAGTCGAACGGCCGGCTCCCCGCCGAGGTCATCCAGCGCATCGTTCGCCAGAACTTCGGTCGCTTCCGTCTCTGCTACGAGGCTGGACTCCGCGGCAACCCGGGCCTCTCGGGACGCGTCTCGACCAAGTTCGTCATCGGCCGCGACGGCGCGGTGATGCAGTCCTCCGACGCCGGCTCGGACCTCCCCGACCAGCAGGTGGTGGCGTGCGTCGTGCGCTCGTTCAACGCGCTCTCGTTCCCGCTCCCCGAGGGCGGCGTGGCGACCGTCACCTACCCGATCATCCTCAGCCCGGGCGAGTGATCCTACGAGGTTAGTGGCCGCGAGTGGCCGCTGGACAAGATCCCGTCCGGCGGCCATGCTTGGGGCCCATGAGCGACCAGGATTTCCGCACCTTCGATGAGTTCTGGCCCTTCTACGTGAAGGAGCATCAGAAGAAGACCACGCGCATCCTGCACTTCATCGGCACGACCGGTGCGATGGCGTGTCTTGCCGGTGGCCTCCTCACGAAGCGGCGCTGGCTGCTCGCGGTGGCTCCCGTCGTCGGCTACGGGCCGGCGTGGATCAGCCACTTCTTCGTGGAGGGCAACAAGCCCGCGTCCTTCAAGCATCCGCTCTGGTCGCTCCGCGCGGACCTCGTGATGTGGTCGAAGATGGTGCGCTTCAAGATGGACGAAGAGGTCGCGCGTGTCCTCCGCGAGGACGCAGAACAGCGCGCTGCCGATCGCGAGACCACCGCGCGCGCCGCCGACGGCAACGCGCCCGCCGGCTCTCCGAGCGAAGTCGTCAACTGAGTCGGCGGCTTCTCGCGGTGACCGCGATTGCCGCGCTCGCTGGGGTGGCCACGGTCGGCTGCGCCTCGCCCAACGCGCTCGTCGAGGCGCCGATGATCAGCGCCGACGTCGCCGCCCACGCTGCGCTGCCCGCCACGACCACGCCGGCGGATCCCAGGCGAAGCGCCTCGTTGGCCAACCGCAATGAAGGCCCGCTCGATCGCGGCGATCGCCTCGCCGGGCACTACGTCTGCGCGCAGGGCCGCACCGAGCTCACGCTCGTCATCGAGGACCTCGCCGGCAGCGACGTCTCGGCGATCTTCGAGTTCGACTATCCAGGCGGGGGCGGAGGCCATGCGCCCGCGAGCGGCAGCTTCCGCATGCACGGGTCGGTGGACGCGAGCACCGGCGCGCTGCATCTCGACGGCGATCGCTGGCTGGAGCAGCCGGACGGGTACGCGATGGTCTCCCTTTTGGGTACCGTGTCGAAGACCGGGTCGATCAGCGGGACGGTCAAGGGCCCTGGGTGTTCGAGCTTCTACCTCGCGCCTCCCGCGCGAGCCGTCTCTCGCGGTCTGCTAGGCTCCTAGAAGCGAAGCTCTTCGCTGGGGGAGGGAATCCGTGAGCGAGGCGTCTCGTGCCTCGGGTCGACGCGCGAGTCCGGCATTGGCGGCGCGCGTCGGTACCGTGATCAACGGCAAGTGGCACATCGACGCCCGCATCGGCTCGGGCGGCATGGCCACGGTCTACGCCGCGACGCATCGCAACGGCCACAAGGTCGCGATCAAGATGCTGCACACGCAGCTCTCGCGTGACGAGGGCACGCGCGCACGGTTCCTTCGCGAAGGCTACGTCGCGAACGCCGTGGGTCACCACGGCGTCGTGCACGTCCAGGACGACGGTATCACCGAGGACGGCTGCGCCTTCCTGGTGCTCGATCTCCTCGAGGGAGAGAACATCGAGACGCGAAGGGTTCGCTTCGGCGGCGCGCTGCCCGTCGACGAGGTCCTCGAGATCGCCGACCAGGCCCTCGACGCGCTCGGCGCCGCGCACGACAAGGGCATCGTCCATCGCGACGTGAAGCCGGACAACGTCTTCCTCTGCAACGACGGGCGCGTGAAGCTGCTCGACTTCGGGCTCGCTCGCATGAAGAGCCTCAGCGGTCACGGCGTGCACGGCGGCGCCGAGACCACCGGCACCGGCGTGACCATCGGTACGCCGGAGTTCATGCCGCCCGAGCAGGCGAAGGGCCGCCGCGACGAGGTCGACGCGCGCTCCGACGTGTGGGGCTTCGGCGCGACGCTCTTCACGGCGATCACCGGGCAATACGTGCATGATGCAAGCTCGCTGCACGAGCAGCTGATCGCGAGCGCAACGCTGCATCCACGCAGCATTCGCGCCCTTTCTCCCCATGTTCCGGCCTCGATCGCGGTGGTCATCGACCGGGCGCTCGAGCTTTCGAAGAACGATCGCTGGCAGAGCGCTCGCGACATGCAGCGCGCGCTGCGTGGTGCACGTGCGCCGCGCGGCGACTCCGATCGGCTCGTCCCCGAGAGCCTGACGATGCCGGCCGCGTCGATGCGTCGTCCCGACGTGCCGCAGTCGGGTCCGCGTCCGTCGAGCGCGCTCTGCGTCCCGCAGCCTTCGTCGGACCAGACCCTCAAGATCGCGGGCGGCGCGGGCGCTCCGATGAGCGACCCCACCATCGAAGAGCAGGTCCCGCCCACCCAGCAGATGCTGCTCGAAGGCTTACCGTCGAGCGGCGGGCCGCTGACGCCGCCGCCGCATACCGAGCGCATCACGGGAACGCGCGCCGCGCCGCCGCGTCCCGTCTCCTCGGGACGCACCACCACGGCGCCCACCGGCCCGATCCTCGCGCCCAGGCCGGCGCCCAGCGCGCCCCCGGCACCGGCCCCGACGCACGCATCTCCATCCGCTCCACCGCGAGGCTCGCTGGCCCCGCCCGGCCCGGCCTCGATCGCCGCGCGCCGGACGTCGAGCGCCGTCGTGATCGTCTCGATGCTCCTCATCCTCGCGTCGGCTGCGGTCGGGGCGTGGGTGCTGTTTCATCACTGAGATCGTCAGGACCCTGACCATCGACAAGCGCGCGAAATCGCGGGCGCCGGACCACGGTCAAGACCCGAATCGTCCGCGTCGCCTGTCGAGGATTGCGCCCCCGGGCCCTGCTGCCGCTATGAACAGGGGATGCGCTCGCCCGTCTCGCTCGCTCTCGCCTCGCTCGCTCTCGCCTCGCTCGTATCGCTCGCTGGCTGCGACAACGCCGCGAGCCCCGGCCCGCAAGATCCCACGATGCAGAACGGCGGCGGTACCGGACCGCTCGCCAACCTCGAGGCGAGCGCGTTCCAGAACGAGGTCTGGATCAACGAGCAGGGCCAGCAGGTGGGCTTCCTCTACTACCCGAACGAGAACGTCCGCATCAGCGCGCAGTGCCGGACGGCCGCCGGTCAGTTCGTGTGCGACGCGATGCGCTTCATGCGGAGCGGCATGCCCGTGGAGATCGCGCGGCGCGCTCTCGACGGACGCACCAGCGCGGGCGTGAAGGTCTGCCAGCGCATGAACCAGCCGATCGTGATCGTGCACAACAGCGTGGGCAGCGAGGACAGCTTCTGTCGCTTCCCGGACGGCTCGCTCGTCGCGAACGGCGCGCTCGAGCAGTACAAGATGCGCGTCATCCAGTAGATGGCAGCGTGATCACGAACCGCGCGCCCTTGCCAACCGTGCTCGTCACCTCGATCGAGCCGTCCATGGACTCGACGAGGTGCTTCACGATCGAGAGGCCGAGCCCTGCGCCGCCGTGCTGGCGAGAGCGACCGGGATCCGCGCGGTAGAAGCGCTCGAAGAGGCGCGGGAGATGCGCCGGATCGATGCCCGGGCCGTCGTCGCTTACGGTGACCTGCACCGTGGCGCCGTGGCGTACGCCCGCGATCTTCACCTCGCCGCCGTCGCTCCCATACTTGATGGCGTTGTCGACGAGGTTGAGGAGCGCGCGCTCCACGCCTTCGGGATCGGCGACGGCCACCGCGTCCTTCGCCACGTCGATGACCACCGCGATCTTCCGGGTCTCGGCGCGCCCGCGGACCGTCTCCGCGACGTGCTGCGCAACGGAGACGATCGCCACCTTCTCGCGCGCGATGTCCTCGCGACCCCGTGCCTCGAGCTCGGACAGCGCGAGCAGCTGCTCGACGAGCCC
>JAYTZB010000385.1:0-1769 GCA_043742085.1 Polyangiaceae bacterium | reverse complement strand
TTCGGGGGGCTCGACTACCCACATGCAAGTTCGGTGTCCAGCCGAGCCCGGCCGCCGCTGCGGAGCTAGAGGACGCACGATCGACGCGTTTTTCGCAGCGATCACGGTAGACTCCGCGCCGTGAATCGGTGGCCCTCGCCCGCGCACTCGCTGCCACCGCGAGCAGCGGCGCCCGACCGTGGCATTGCGCCACGACCTCGTCCGCGGGTTGCGACCGCACGCGCGGCGCTCGTGCTCGTCGCGTGGACCGCCCTCGCCGCGATCTTCCTCTCCTTCGCGACGGGGTGCCCGTCCCCCACGCCGGCGGGTAAGGGCCTCGAGCGCATCCGTGCCGCGGGCGTCCTCCGCTGGGGCGGCGACACGCAGGGCGGCGAGCCGTACGTCTACGACGATCCTGCCAGGCCCGGCCACCTCATCGGCTTCGAGGTCGATCTCGCGGCGGCCATCGCGCGCGAGCTCGGGGTGCGTTCGGAGTTCGTGCAGAACGACTGGTCGAACCTCGTGCCCTCGCTGGAGCGCGGCACGTTCGACATCGTGATGAACGGCCTCGAGGTGACCGACGCGCGCGCGGGTCGCGTCCTCTTCACGCGCCCGTACTACGTCTTCGCCGAGCGCTTGATGGTGCGGGCGGCAGACATCCCGAGCTTCGGCGGCGCGAGCGGCTTCGGCGGCGCGAGCGGCGCGAGCGGCGACCCCATCGCGCTGCTCGCGTCGCTGAAGGGCCACAAGGTCGGCACGCTCTCGAACAGCCTCGCGTTCGAGATGCTGCGCGGCAGCGCCGACACCGTCATCTACGAGGGCGTCGAGGAGCCGTACACCGATCTCCAGCGCGGCCGCACCGATGCCGTGCTGCTCGACGACATCATCGCGACGCGTTACGGCGTGCCCAAGCCGGACCTCGCCGTGCTCGGCGATCTGCGCGACGGCTACTACGCGATCGCCGCGCGCCCCGCGGAGCCCGAAGTGAAGGCGGCCATCGACGAAGCGCTGGGCCGCATCGCAGCGAGCGGTGAGCTCCATCGCATCCTCGACGGCAGTCACATCTGGAACGCGCGGCAGGAGCGGCTCGCGACGTGGAGCGCCGCCGATCAGGCGCAGATGCTCGGTCAGCCGCCGCCGCCGCCGGTCTTCGGCCGCGCGCATGTCGTGCTCTTCCTGAAGGGCGCAGCGGTCACGCTCTTCGTGTCGGTGCTGGCGATGGCGCTCGCCATTCCGCTCGGCCTCCTCCTCTCGCTCGTGCGGATGTACGGAGGTGGCCCGGCGCGCTTTCTCGCCGGCGTCTACGTGGAGATCTATCGCGGCACGCCGGTGCTGCTGCAGCTCTACCTCCTCTATTACGGGCTCGCGCCGGTGCTGAAGCTGGGCGCGCTCACGGCCGCCATCATCGGGCTCGGCATGAACTACGCCGCGTACGAGGCGGAGGTCTACCGCGCGGGCATGCAGGCCGTGCCGAAGACCCAGATGGAAGCGGCGCTCGCCCTGGGCATGACGCGCTCGCTGGCGCTGCGTCGGGTGGTGCTGCCGCAGGCCATCCGTCACGCCATTCCGAACGTGACCAACGACTTCATCGCGCTCCTCAAGGACAGCTCGCTGGTGAGTGTCATCACCGTCGTGGAGCTCACGAAGCAGATGACCATCAGCGCCGTCGACGTGCGCACCTGGGTGGGCCCGGGGCTCACGTGCGCGGCGCTCTACTTCGCGATGAGCTATCCGCTCGGCATCCTCGCGCGGCGCCTCGAACGGAAGCTCGAAGGCGAGCGCAACCCGGA
>JAYTZB010000384.1:0-5769 GCA_043742085.1 Polyangiaceae bacterium | reverse complement strand
CGAAGGCGCGGCTCTCGACCGAGAAGCCTCGCGCGAGCGTCGACGTCCAGAGCTCACGACACCGCCTGCGGGTCCCCTCCCATCCCCTTGCCGGCCTCTCGTCTCGGCCTCGCAGATCGAGATCAGCTCACAGATCGACGCACGCCCCCAGCTACGTCGCCGACCGCGGTTGCTTCGCGGTCGCGGTCGCGGTCGCGCCCGCGCCCGCGCTCCCCACGTCCGCGAGCAAGCCGATCGCGTCCATGTCGGAGGCGCGGATCACGTCGCCGCGCGCGTGCGCGACCAGGCGCGTGACGATCGACGCGAGCTCGTGATCCTCGCCGTCGAAGGGATGCTCGACCAGCCGCGCGAACGCCGCGGCCTCGATGCCCATGGGCTTGCCGCGCACGCGTAGGCCTTCGCGCGCGAGGCGATCGGCGACGATCGAGAAGAGATCCTCCGAACGATCACGAAGACGAGCGAGCTCGATCGGCTTCTCGGCGCCGTCCTCGAAACGCGCGTAGAGCTCGGGGGCGAGCAGCCCCTCCTCCACGAGCACGTCGGGCGACGTGGTCGCCGTGAGCGCCACGGCGATGTCGAGCGGCATCGCGCGCTCCCACGGCGGGCGGCGCTCCGACAGCGCGCGAGCCACGAGCACCTGGATGTCTCGCGGCAGCGCGGCGGCGTCGACGAGGACGAGGAGCCCGCGATCGGCGAGCGCGATGGGCGACGCGTGCTCGTCACGCCAGCGCTCGATGTCGTGCTCACGCGAAGACGTGCCGTCGACGATCACGAGCGGTCGCTCCTTGCGCGGCCCGGAGAGATGAGCGCGCGCGATGTACGGAACCGGATCGACACCCGCGCGCGCCGTGACCACCACCGGCGCATCCTTCTGGATCCGGCGCTCGAGCGCGTCGTAAGCCAGCCGCGAGGCCGCCGAGTAGATCCCGACCGTCGCCGGTCGCGCGAGGCGCGTCGACGCGAGGACGTTGCGCGAGCCGTCGAGTGACGAGGTGTGGCTCACCGCGGCCAGCTGATCGTCGAGCTTCTCGATCTGGCCGACGAGCTCTCGCTCTCGCTGGAGGTGGCGCTCGCGTGCGCTGCGCGCCTGGCACACCGCGACGAACGCGTCGGCGAAGAGCTTCGCGGCATGCACCTCCTCGATGGTGAGCGCGGCGGTGCGATTGCCGGCGGGGACGATGACGAAGCCGTCAGCGTCCTCGTCCTCCGCGACGAGCGTAGCGAAGAGCGCGCCGCGCGCCTCGAGCCAGCGCAGCAGCGGACGGAGGTCGGCACGCCGCACCTCGAGCGCGCTGAGCACGTCGACGCGCACCGTTCCGCCGGGCTCACCGCGCGCCACCTCGAGGAGCGCGGGCGGCAGCTCGCCGTCGCGTTCTTGCAGATAACCCGCAGAATCCACGGTGCAAATGCGTGTAGGATGCAATATCCACAGCTCGGGCGACGCGGCGCCGTGGCCGGCTGCTTCGCGCACGCGCATGAGCGCCTTGGCGATCGCGGAGCGGGCCTCGCGATCGTGGGCCGAGCGCGTCGCGTCGGCGAGCGCGTCGAGCAGGTGGCCCTTCGCGGGCAGGAATGGCTCCTCGAGCTTGGCCGAGACCGCGCCGATGGCGAGCGTCGCGAGCGCAACGCCCAGCGCGACGATGCCGGAGCCGGGCATGTGGCCCTCGGCAGCGAGCGCGGCGAGCAGCGCCACGGGAGCGCCGAACATGGCGAGCGTCAGCACCCGACGACCGCGGCGCGCGAGGAGCAGTGGATCGCGAGCGCGCGCGAGGCTCACCACGATCGGGCATGCGACGGCGCTGCCGAGGGCCGCGGCGGCGTCAGCCTGCACGCCGGTGGTGATCGCGATCGCGAGGGCGGCAACGAGACCGACGCCGGCAGCGGCCGCACAGGCGAGCGCACGTGGTGGAGCGCCGAGCTCGAGCCTGCGGGCGCCAGCCACCAGCAGCGCCGTGGCACCGAGGAGGAAGAGCGCGCTCACGCCAGAGACCGATGCCGCGACCGGCGCCGAATCGCCGAGCGTCGGAGCGATGCCCGACCAGGCGAGCGCATCGAGGAGCGCCGCGGAGCCCCACGCGATGACGACCGCGCCTACCGCGAAGCGCTGGAGCGACGCCGCACCGAGACCGCGCGCGGCGATGGCCTCGGTAGCGCGCGTCGCGAGACCGGGGTCGCCGTCGATGGTGGCGATCGATCGGACCGCTGCGAGGCCGGCACCGAGGAGCGCCATCTCGCGCGCGAAGGCCACCCACGCCCAGCGCTCGCTGAGCGCGGCGCTCGCGATGGTCAGGGCAAGCGCCCCGGAGGTCCACAGCCGATCGCGCGCGTGCCTCGTCGTCTCGCCCGGGCGCTCGAGCGAGCCGATCATGGCCGTGGCGATGCCGATGGCGATGGCCAGCCACGCGCGCGGCGACGGCTCGGAGGCCTTCACCGCGCTGCCTGCCACGTAGAGGACGGGCAGCACGAGGATCACAGCGCGACGCCAGGCCAGCCGCGTACGACTGGGATCGGCAGGGCGTTCCCCCCTCGCGCGCTCGACGTCCGGCGGCCCCATGGTCCGCGGACACTACCACTGCTGGCGGCGGACGCGATCCTGTGGTCTTTTCGATGGCGGATGGCCGCCACCGTCAGCCCTTCGGACAGCGCGCGTCCCCCGTCTGCCGAGCCGGCACGCGCCCTGCGCTCGCCGGTCGCGCGGCGTCCGGTCGGCGCGCTCTCGCTGCTCGTGCTCGGGATGTCGCTCGCGCGGCGTGGCGTGCTTCCGGTGGCGTCGATCGCCATCTGCATCTCCACGACCCTCGCGCTGTCGCTCATCGCGGGCGTGCTCACCGCGCGCGGACCGCAGTCTCCCGCACCGGCGGTGCCGATCCTCGCGTCGAGCGCGCTCGCCTGGGGCGGCGGCTTCCTCCTCGCGTTCGCGGCAGCGGCGCATGCGCTCCGGCGCGATCGCGCCGAGGGCATCCGCGATCTCTTCGTCTCGCGCACGACGACGCTGCGGGGCTATCTCTTCGCACGCGTCGGCGGGCTCGCGCTCCTCATCGCGCTCTGCGTCGCCGGCGGAACGCTGGTCTGCGGTCTCGTCGGCACCGCGGGCGCCGCACGCGCTTCGGGCGTTCCGTCGATGCTCCAGGCGACGGGCGCGGGCATCGTCTTCTCGCTGGCGTTCTCCGCGGTCGTCGCGCCGGTGTCCTTCGCCGCGCTCGGTGCCCGCTCGCGCCTGGGCGGCTACGTCTTCCTGATCGCCGTCGTGAGCATCCCGGAGCTCATCGTAGGCCTGATGGGCGCCTCGCTTCCCGAGAGCATCGCCGACGTGCTCTCGATCCCCTCCGCGCTCGCCGCGCTCCGTACGTCGCTCGCGCCCGGCACCGTCGATCTCTGGCGCACCCTGCGCGCGTTGATCGCGCTGTCGTTCGTGGTCGCGTTCGCCATGTTCCTCGTGCGTCGCGACACCATCCTCGTCGACAACCCGGAGGACGGCACGTGATCATCAGCATCGACGCCCTTCAGGCGCGGTCGAGCGGCGATCGGTCGTCCATCACGCGTCCCGCGTCGCGGCTCGAGAACGTCACGTTGACCTGGGAAAAAGGGGTCCTCGTGATCCTCGGGACGCCGGCCGACGGCACCACCGCGCTGCTCGAGGTCCTCGCAGGGATCGTTCCGATCCGCGGCGGTCGCGTGAAGATCGGCGGCATTGCCCCGACCGAAGCACGCGCGAGCGTCGCGTACGTTCCGCTCGACGCCGTGCTGCCCGATGCGCTGCGCGTGGACGAGGTGTGCGATCTCGCCGGGCAGATCCGCGGCGAGCCGGCGACGACCGTGGGGTCCCGTCTGGCTCCGCTCGGCATCGAGAAGCTTGCCGGTCGCCGGGTCCGCTCGCTCTCGCATGGCGAAGCGCGCGCGGTCTCGCTCGCGCTGGCGCTCACGTCGAAGGCACCCGTCCTCCTCGTAGACGAGCCGCTCTCCGGTCTCGATCCGGCGGCGCCGTCCCGGGTGATCGCTGCGCTGCGAGCCCGGGCGGCGGCCGGCGCGACGATCCTCGTCACCACCGCATCGGTGCGCGATGCCACCGCGTTGGCCGATCAGCTCGGCATGCTGACGCGCGGCGTGTTCACGCATCTACCGCCGTCACTCGCGCACGTCGGCACGGCGGGCTCACGCTTGCGCGTGGTCGTCGCCGCGCAGGCCGCCAGCGAGGTCGCGCCGTTCGTCGCCGCGCTGGCTGCGGAGCCCGCGATCACCTCGGTCGAGACCGCGACGTTCGCTGCTACCCGCGTCCTCCACGCGGCGGTCTCGGTGGTGGTGAGCGGCGCCGATCTCCTCACGCTGGCCCGCGCGGTCGGTCATGCCGCTGCCCGGACCAGCGCGCGGATCGAAGCCATCGAGTCCGCCGTGATGCCGCTCGACGCGATCCGCTCGCGCATCGCCGCGCCGCGCCCGGGCACGCTCCTTTCGCGTCCGCCGGCGCCGCTTCCGCCGCCGTCGGTTCCGGCACCGCCCGGAGAGCACCCATGACGCTGGTGCTCGCGCGCATCCCTGCGCTCCGCTTGCTGCGCACGCCGCGCGCGTGGCTGCCGATCGTGGCGTGGTCGCTGCTCGCGATTGTCTTCGCGGTGAGTGCACGCGCGCGTGGCGGAACGACCGGCGCTGATCACGTCCTGCGCGGTGCGTTCTCGTTCCTCGTCCTTCCTCTCGTCGCGTACGGCGTGGTCGGCGCGACGCTCGGCGCGAGCGGGCTCCGCCACGGCATCCGCGGGGTGGTCGCGCTCGGAGCTGAGCCGCGTCGCGCGGCGCTGGCGTCGGTGCTGGTCGCCATAGGCACGTCGGCGCTCCTCTGCGCCGTGCTCGGCGGTGTCGTCTGCGCGCTCGCGCACGGGGCGCATGACCCTCCGCTCGGGAGCGATCTCTTCGCCTCGGTCTGGATCTCGGCGCTCGGCGGCGGCACGTACGGAGCCTATTTTTCCGTCGGATCCGCGATCGGCAAGGGCACCATGCGCGGCGTCTTCCTCGCGCTCGACTGGATCATCGGCGGCGGGGCAGGGGTCGGCGCGCTGATCACGCCGCGCGGCCATGTCACAGCGCTGCTCGGCGGCCCGCTCTGCGCAGACCTCAGCCAGCGCACGAGCTCGGTGCTCCTCCTCTTGCTCCTCGTCGGGTACGCCGGCGCGGCCGTCGCTCTCGTCCGCCGCGCCTGATTTCCAGGGTGTTCGCCGCTCTTGCCGGCCCGGCGTTGCGTCTTGCAACGCGTGCTCCTGGCGCGCCCGGGAGCATGTGCTAGATGCGCCGCCCCGGTCGTTACGCGTTTTGGGAGGCGCGTCGTGGTCGGGGGGGAAGTGATCGCATGGGGTTCGTTCGTTCGGCACGCATCGGTTTGGCCGCCCTCGCGCTGGGATGCGTGTCTGCTTCGGGTTGCGCCGCTCAGCGCGATCCCATCAACCAGGTCCAGGTCGGTGCGCTGCCGAAGACGTTCTTCGTCGGCCAGATGCTCGAGGACGCCTCCGACGATCCCGAGTTCTACTTCCGCACCACCGTCGTCGACGTCGCTGCCGGCGCCGGCTCGGAGGAGCTCTTCACCAGCTCCGACGCGCAGCCCACGGTCCGCGTGCGCTGGGAGATCAGCGAGACCAAGCTGATCGCGCGCCTCGCCTACGAGCTCATCGACAACACCGACGGGACCGGAACGACGGGCGGTCCTCCGCGCAACGATGCTCCGCGCAATGCGAAGGGGCCGGCGCAGTCCACCACCGACGGCCAGATCGTCGCCAGCTTCAT
>JAYTZB010000383.1:0-2993 GCA_043742085.1 Polyangiaceae bacterium | reverse complement strand
TTGTCGGCGTCCTCGGTCACGACGGTGAAGGGATCCATGAGGACCTTCTCCTTCTTGCCGGCCTCGAGCTTGGAGAGGTCGTCGCAAAACTTCGGCTTCTCGAGGAGCGCCGCGGGATAGAAGCCGGAGAGCTTGCCCTTCGGCGGATCGGGGATGGCGCTGCACGCAGGATCGCTCTGCGTCTGCGGCGCCTCGCACTTCGGTCCCTGGTTGCGGAAGAACATCGATTTGCCCGCGGTGTCGTCGGCGGGGATCTTCGCGCGGAGCTCGAGGGTGCCTTGCTGCTTCGCGTACAGCTTCTCGACCAGCTCGGCGGCCTGCGTGATGAAGCCGACGAAGCGCTTCTCTTCGGCCGTCGCCTTCGAGAGATCAGTGGCGACGAGCGTGACGCGTCCCTGCGCGAGCTCCTTCTTCACGGCCTCACGTCGTGCCACCTCCTTGGGATCGAGGCCGGCCGGCGGCGCCTTCTCGGAAGCATGCTTCACGATGGTGTCGATCGCGTCCTTGGCCTTCTCGGTGAACGCGCCGTCACTGCCGACGTACTCGACCAGCTTCGCTCCGGGAACGAGGCCCCAGTAGACGGCGAGCTCGTCGGGATCGAGCGTGCTGTCCTTGTTCGTGTCGGCGGACCAGAAGAGCGGCAGCGCGAGCTCCGCGGCGAGCCGGTTGAAGTCGGCGCGCGTCAGCTTGTCGAGCTTCACGCCGACGGGCCGCGCAGTGACGACCTGCGCATCGCCCACGGCGACGGCGGTCGTCGACGCCGACGTCGCCGGCACCGGCGCTGGATCGGGCTTCTTCTCACACGCGGCCGAGGCGAGCGCGAGACCGACGGTGAGAGCGGGCAGGGCGAGGACGAGCCTTCGGGCGGTGATTTTCATCGCGCAGGGGTTTTCGCGCGAGGCCGGCCGAGCGTCAACTGGTAGGCTCCGCCGCGAGGTCCGCCCCGACGATGAGATTCTCGCTAGGCTCACTAATCCGCGGGTCCGTCGACCCCGAGGTCCGCGAGCGCCTGGATCGCCTGGAAATCCCGTTCAACGAGTACGGCGTCGATCGCTACGGCATCTCGAAGCAGTACCTGGGCCCATCGCTCACGGCGCTGAAGTTCTTCTTCAAATATTACTTCTCGGTCGAGTCGCACGGCATCGAGCACGTGCCGAAGCACGGGCGCGTGATGCTGGTCGGCAATCACTCGGGAGGCATCGCGCTCGACGGCGCCATGACCCACGCCTCGCAGTTCTTCGAGATGAACCCGCCGCGGCTCGCGCAGGGCATGGCGGAGAAGTTCCTCAACAAGGTGCCGTTCGCCTCGCAGCTGACGAATCGCTGCGGTCACCTCACGGGGCTGCCCGAGCACGCCGAGCGGCTCCTCGCCGACGAGCGCATGCTGATGGTGTTCCCCGAGGGCGCGCGCGGCACGGCGAAGCTCTTCAAGGATCGTTACTCGCTCGTACATTTCGGCACCGGCTTCGTGCGCCTCGCGATGAAGATGAAGACGCCCATCGTCCCGTTCGCGTTCCTGGGCGGCGGCGAGGCCATCCCGACCATCTCCAATGCGGTGTCGATCGGGAAGATCCTCGGCGTGCCGTACATCCCGGTGACGCCCTGGCTCTTCGCCATCCCGCTGCCGGCGAAGCTCGAGGTGTACTACTCCGAGCCCATGTTCTTCGACGGCACCGGCTCCGAGGAGGACGAAGTGGTCTACGGGCACGTCGAGAAGGTCAAGGAGCGCATCGCGGCGCTCATCGATCAGGGGCGCAGGCGCCGTCGCGGAGAGCCGCCGCTCGTCACGGCCGGCAGCGCCGCCTCGACCTCGGTGACGTCATGAAGGTCCTCGTTCCTGGTATCGGCGGTCGTCTCGGTAAGATGCTCGCGGAGCGTCTCATCGAGCTCGGTCACGACGTCATCGGCATCGACCGCCGTCCGTTCCGCGATGCGCCTCCGGGCCTCGAGATGCACGAGATCGACATACGCAAGCGCGCCGCCGAGGACGTCTTCCGCCGCGTTCGCCCCAACGCCGTGCTCCACATGGCGACGGTCACGCACCTCGTCGTGCAGAGCGAGGATCGCTATCGCATCAACCTCGGCGGAACGCGCGCGGTGTTCGAGCACTCGCACACGTACGGCGTCGAGCACGTGGTCTTCGTGGGACGCCACACGTACTACGGCGCCGCTGCCGACTCGCCGCTCTTCCACAACGAGGACGAGCCGCCGATGGGCCTCTCGTCGTTCCCCGAGCTCGCCGATCTCGTCGCCGCCGATCTCTACGCGGGCTCCGCGCTGTGGCGTTATCCGAGCTTCGTCACGTCGGTGCTGCGCATGGTCTACACGCTCGGGCCGACCGGACATGGAACGCTCGCGTCGTTCCTCCGCGGCAAGCGCGTGCCCACGCTCCTCGGGTTCGATCCGCTCTTCCACTTCATGCACGAGCAAGACGTCGTGAACGCGCTGTGCACGACGCTCGACAAGCGGCCGCGCGGCGTCTTCAACGTCGCCGGTCCGCAGCCCGTGCCGCTCTCGAT
Source organism: Polyangiaceae bacterium (assembly GCA_043742085.1). Lineage (GTDB taxonomy): Bacteria > Myxococcota_A > Polyangia > Polyangiales > Polyangiaceae > Labilithrix. The sequence continues at coordinate 474 of JAYTZB010000383.1, read as the reverse complement.
GGTGATCCGCGAGACGGGGCGCACCAACATCCCCATTCCCGAGGTGGTCTTCGGCGCGATGCTCGGGCGCTTCGGTCTGCCGAAGCTGCCGCACGGCGCGCTCGAGCACATCAAGTATCCGGTCACCGTGGACGGCAGCGCGTTCAAGAAGGCGACCGGCTTCGAGCACGCCATCGACGAGAAGGGCGCCATGCGCGCCTACCGCGACGCCTTCCCGCGCCCCACCTCCTGAGGAGCTCGAGGCGCTGATCGAGGCCGCCAGGCCGCAGGGATCGAGCAGCAAGACGCACACCAGCCGCAGCGCTGTCGTGGATCGTTCGACCCCCACTTGTCCATCCAGCGGCGTTCTTCCGAGTGAATTTGGCCGCTATCGGAGGCGGACAGGGATGGCTCGGGTTCTGCAACGCAGCGAGTCGTGCTGCCGTTCTCCAAGCGCCCGCCTCCGCCCGACGAGTATCTCCTGCGCTCAGGGGA
>JAYTZB010000382.1:0-7554 GCA_043742085.1 Polyangiaceae bacterium | reverse complement strand
GCCCGCGCCGACCGCGGAGGCTCCCGCGCCGAAGGAGCCTGAGCCGACGCCCGCAACACCGACGCCGGCGCCGCTCGGCGGAGACAACTCGGGCCTCTGAGCCGATCCTCGTCATCGGCGCTACTTCTGGGATTATCCTCCACGCATGTCGAACCTGACCTCGTCGCCTGCCTGGGTTGCCCTCTCGAAGCACAAGGACGAGATCGCGCGGACGACGATGCGCGAGCTCTTCGCAAACGATCCGCAGCGCTTCGCAAAGATGTCCCTCGAGGCGTGCGGCGTCTTCGTCGACTACTCGAAGCACCGGACCACGGAGGAGACGCTGAAGCTCCTCGTCGCCCTCGCGAAGCAAGCCGAGGTCGAGGGCTGGCGTGACCGCATGTTCGCGGGCGAGAAGATCAACGGCACCGAGGGCCGCTCCGTTCTCCACGTTGCGCTCCGCAACCGATCGAATACGCCGATCGTCGTCGACGGCGCCGACGTGATGCCCGAGGTGAACGCCGTACTCGCGAAGATGCGCGTGTTCACCGACAGGGTCCGCGCCGGAGACTGGAAGGGCCACACCGGCAAGACGATCACGGACATCGTGAACATCGGCATCGGCGGCTCGGACCTCGGACCCGTCATGGCGACCGAGGCCCTCCGCCCGTACTGGAAGGACGGGCTGGACGTCCATTTCGTCTCGAACGTCGACGGCACGCACATCGCGGAGACGACGAAGCACCTCGATCCCGAGCGCACGCTGTTCATCGTCGCCTCGAAGACCTTCACGACGCAGGAGACGCTCACCAACGCGAAGAGCGCGCGGTCCTGGCTGCTCGGCAAGCCGGGGTTCGATCAAAGCTCGGTCGCGAAGCACTTCGTCGCGCTGTCGACCAACGCGAAGGAGGTCGCGGCCTTCGGCATCGACACCGCCAACATGTTCGAGTTCTGGGACTGGGTCGGCGGCCGTTACTCGCTCTGGAGCGCGATCGGCCTCTCCATCGCGTGCGTCATCGGCATGGACAACTTCGAGGAGCTCCTCGCCGGCGGCCACGAGATGGACAAGCACTTCCGGACCGCGCCGCTCGAGCAGAACCTGCCGGTCATCCTCGGCATGCTGGGCATCTGGTATGCGAACTTCCACGGCGCGGAGACGCACGCCATCCTGCCGTACGACCAGTACATGCATCGCTTCTCTGCCTACTTCCAGCAGGGCGACATGGAGTCGAACGGCAAGCGCGTCGACCGCGCCGGTCACGTCATCGCCGACTACTCGACCGGGCCGGTCATCTGGGGCGAGCCCGGGACCAACGGTCAGCACGCGTTCTACCAGCTGATTCACCAGGGCACGCGCATCATCCCGTGCGACTTCATCGCGCCGGTCGAGACGCAGAACCCGCTCGGGAACCACCACGCGATCCTGCTCGCGAACTACTTCGCGCAGACCGAAGCGCTCATGAAGGGCAAGACGCCGGACGAGGCGCGCGCCGAGCTCGCCTCGCAGAATCTCCCGAAGGAGAAGCTCGACGAGCTCTCCATGCACAAGTCGTTTCCGGGCAACCGCCCGACCACGTCGATGCTGGTCCAGAAGATCACGCCGCGGGTGCTGGGCTCGCTCATCGCGATGTACGAGCACAAGATCTTCGTGCAAGGCATCGTGTGGAACATCTACAGCTTCGACCAGTGGGGCGTGGAGCTGGGCAAGCAGCTCGCGAGCAAGATCCTCCCGGAGCTCGAAGGCCCCGCTCCGGTCACGTCCCACGACGCCTCCACGAACGGCCTCATCAACCTCTACAAATCCCGCCGCAAGTAAGAGGAGAACGAGAACCAGAGACCGCGGAGTCACTGAGGAACGGAGACGAGACGTAGATCAGATCTGGCTGCCGATCTCGGTAACACGAGCGATGGTGGCGACGACGGCGTGGGGGTTCTCGAGGCCCAAGCACCTCGCGTGTCTCGAACCAACAAAACTCCGTCTCGTCTCCGTTCCTTCGCGTCTCCGCGGTCTCTGGTCTCTCCGCCTACGGCGCGTCGAGGTTCTTGGTCTTGTCGAGAATCGACGGGAGCTCGCCCTTCAGGCGCTTTTGCCAGTCGGCGCAGTCGGCGACGTGCTCGCCTTTCGGTGCATATTGCATGTACCGCTGGAGCAGCGTGACCGCCTTCGGGACGTCGCGCTCCGCTTCCTTGCGCGCCGCCGACAGGAGCGCGCTGAAGTACGCATCGTCGATGGTGAACGGATCGATCTCCTGCTCGGCGCCGTTCAGCGTGATGGCCGCCTCGAAGTCGGTCACCGCGTCGAGGTACCGCTCCGCGAGATCGTAGGCAGTTGCGCGATCGAAGAGCGGCTCGGGACCCGCATCACCGTCCGTGATGGTCGTGGTCGCCGCTTCGATTGCCTTGTCGTAGTCGCCGTCCTCGATATATTTCTTCGCGAACGACATTCCGTAACGTCCAGCCATGCGCCGGACGCTACCACAGGCCTGGGTGCTATCGTGCTGTCGCCATGAGCAAGACCGTCTTCGTCACGGGCGCCGCCTCCGGGATCGGCAAGGCCACCGCGCTCCTCTTCGGAGGCAAGGGCTGGCGAGTGGGCTGCTACGACGTCGACGTCGACGGCGCCCGCAAGGTCGCCGAGCAGCTGCAGGGCTCCGCGCACGGACGCATCGACGTCACGAGCGAGGAGTCATGGAAGACCGCCATCGCCGACTTCGCGGGCGGCACCGGGACGCTGGACGTCCTCTTCAACTGCGCCGGCATCCTCCGCATGGGCCGCTTCGAGGAGATCTCGGCCGCCGAGTGCAAGAAGCAGCTCGACGTCAACGTGATGGGCGTCATCCTCGGTATCCAGACCTGCCTGCCGCTCCTCGAGCGCGCGCGCGGCTGCATCGTGAACATGTCGAGCGCGTCGGCCATCTACGGCCAGCCGGAGCTTGCCGTGTACTCTGCATCGAAATTCGCCGTTCGCGCGCTGACCGAGGCGCTCGACATCGAGCTTCGTCCCAAGGGAGTTCGCGTCGCCGACATCATGCCCGGTTACGTGGACACACCCATGGTCAGCTCGCAGACGCACAAGGCGAAGTCTCTGCAGCAGCTGGGCGTGAAGCTCACGCCTTCGATGATCGCGGGGATCGTGTGGGATGCCGCCCACGGTACGAAGCTGCACTACATCCCGCAGATGGATCTCCAGCTCATGTCGCGCATCGGCGGACTCGTTCCCGAGCTCGGTCGCGCCGCCATGCGGCGCATGGCGAACAAGTGATCCGCCCCGACCAGGCCACGGCGACTTAGCTCCGCTGCGGCGGCTCGCTTCGTGCTCATGCATGGGGCATGAGTCGAATTGCACTGAATCGGGCGGGGTTTCTCGCGGTCGTCGTCGCGCTTGCCGGCAGCACAGTGGCAGCTTGTCACGAGCCGGAGCCCACGAGCCCCAGCGTCGGCCTCACCAAGGCGGTCGTTCCGCCGAAGATGCCCGACCAGGGCCACGGCGCCTCGCGCATCGAGAAGGACCAGCTCTACAGCGTCTATGTCGGCGATGCGCTCGTCCACTCGTGCTCCGGCTCCGCACCGTTCTTCCAGTTCGACTCGGCCGACGCGAAGAAGGACCAGCCCACCATGCAGATGCTCGCCAACTGCATGATCGACGGTCCCCTCAAGGGCAAGTCGATCCAGCTGATCGGCCACACCGACCCGCGCGGCAGCGCCGACTACAACGACAAGCTCGGTCTCGAGCGCGCCGAGCGCGTGCAGCAATACCTCCTCTCGCACGGCGTCAACGCCGCCCGCGTCGAGGTGAGCTCGGTCGGCGCCGACGAAGCGCGTGACACCCCGAAGGACTGGCCGAAGGATCGCCGGGTCGAGATCCGACTCGCGAAGTGATCCGACGTGATCGGACCGGGCCGACGCTGACGCGCGCCTACTTCCGGCAGAACGTGGTCTCGGTCGAACGCTCGAGGTGAACGGCGACGCCGTCGGGACGGTGATCGATCTGGAGCTTCCGGCTCTCGGTCACCTTCGGCGGCTTCGTCTTGTCGGCGGAGCGCACGGTCACGACCTCGGTGCCCTCGCAGCGGTCGGGACGGATCACCGTGCAGTTCCACTGCGTGGTCTGTGTCGACGTCGTGAGCTTGGTCACGGTGACGCCCGAGACGAGGTTGCCGTTCTGCGTCAGCGTGAGGCCGCCGAAGCAGCGATATGATCCTGCGAACGGCCCGCCGGTCGCATGCACGGCGGTGGCGGACGCGAGCGGCGCCGTCGCGTCCTCGACCGCCGCCGCCTCGGGCGCGGCATCGGCGGCAGCATCGACATCCGCGTCGGTGAGCGCGCCGCCCTCCGGCGCCGCGTCCGCGTCGAGCGCGGGCTTCTTGCTGCACTTCGAGCAGCTCGCCGCGGCCAAGCAGAGGACGACGATGCTCCAGTTTCGCGCTGCGCTCATGCGCGACCGGTTAGCCGCAACGCGCGTGCGCTTCAAGACCCGCGGCGCCGCGGCACGTCACGCGACGATCTCGAGCGCCATCCTCGTACGACCGACCATCACCTCGTCGCCCTGCACGAGCTCCTGCTCGCCTTTGATGCGAACGAACACACCGCTTCGCGACTCGAGGTCGGTGAGGAGGATGGCGCCGGCCTGCTCCTCGACGAGGCAGTGCTGGTCGTCGACGAGCGGATCCGCGGTGAACACGAAGTCGCCGATCGCCGAGCCGATCTGCATGGTGGTTCCACGCGCGACGACACATGCGCCCTTCGCGCCGCCCTCGAAGATCTGCACGACGCGGAACGACGAAGGCCATTTCGGCGATGAGTAGAAGTACGTCGGCCCGTCGCCCGGACCGTCGTTGGGATCGGGATTGCGCTCGATGGTGAGGAGCTGGTCGCCGACGATGAACTCGTCACCGATCTCGAGCTCGACGGGCTGGCGGATGCGCAGGAACACGCCGTTGCCGTGCTCGAGGTCATGCAGCCAGACGCGCCCCTTTACCCAGCGGATCTGCGCCTCACGGGGGTGACAGAACTTCTCGTTCACGATCGCGATCGCGCCGTCGGCGCCGAGGATGGCGGCGTCGCCGAGCGGCTCGTAGAACGCCGGACCGCCGGCGAGGCTGCGCTGCACGACGAGCTTGAAGCGCGCCTTCTGCTCCTTCGGCGGCGGCTTGCCGACGAGCTTCGAGACCGACGGGCCGGGCGACGCAGGAGCGGGAGCCGGCTGCGGGTCGGAGGGCGGCGCTGGCGGCGGCGGGATCGAGCGCGACGCCTCGGGGGCCTCCGCGCGCGTCTCCTTCTTCGTGGCGAGCTTCTGGATCTCGAGGCGCGGCGGCTCTTCGAGGAGGTGCATGCCGCCGACCGCGCGTCCGGCGATGACCTCGTCGAACTTGCCCTCGCGGAGCATGATCGCCATCTCCATGTGCTGGCCCTTCATGAGCTGGCGCACGTAAGGAGCGATGTCGTCGCGCTTCACCTCGTTGGCGTACGAGCGCTTGTTGCTCTTGATGATGCGGCCGCCGTCGGCGAAGAGATGCGTGATGATGTGCGGTCGATCGAGGCCGGAGTCCTCGGTCTGGATGTGGAAGACGTTGCCGCCGTACTTCACGTTGTTGTTGAAGCCGACCTGCGCCCGCATGAAGTTCGGGCGAGCGATCTGCTTCTCGAGCTTCGCGATCTCGTCGACGGTCCACTGCGCGATCGCAGCATCGAGCGTGGCGTGGTCCTTCGCCTCGATGCCCTCCATCTTCTCGAACGCGAGCTGCGCGAGCTGGGATCCGGGGTCGAGCCGGTAGGCCTCGGCGAGGAGCTCCTGCCCCTCCTTGTCATTCGGACCGCTGGCGGCCCACGCACACAGGAGAGCCACCGCGTCGTCGCGTTTTTCCTTGGTGACGAGCCAGCGCGCGACCTTGGCCGCGGAGCTTCGCGAAGACATCGGGAGCCATCATCAGGGCGCGGCACTCATCGTGCAAGCCTCTTCTCACCTCGATGCGGGCGGCGCGTCACCTCGAGACCGGCGCGTACAGCGATACGCCGCGCACGTTGGCGTCGACGCTCAGGGGCACCTTGATCGACGGCAGCGCGCGCTGCTCGCAGTCCGTCCGTTCGCAGAGGCGACAGGTCACACCGACCGGGATACACGTGTCCGGATTTGCGAGGTCGATGCCGTCCGAGTAGACGAGGTCCTTCGCGAAAGGCACCTGACAGCCGAGGCCGATGGCCTGGACGGGATGCTGCGAATGATACCCGCCGGAGTCCTTCTGGATGGTCCGCGCGAGGCAGAAGTACATGAGCCCATCCGGCATGCGCGAGACCTGGATGCGGATCATGCCGGGCGTGAGGAAGGCGCTGAACACGTTCCAGCGCGGGCACGCTCCGCTGAAGCGCGCGAAGCGGATGCCGGAGGCGCTGAAACGCTTCGAGATGTTGCCGGCCACGTCGATGCGGATCATGTGGAAGGGCACGCCCTCGGCGCCCGGCCTCCGCAAGGTGGTGAGGCGATGGCAGACCTGCTCGAAGCCGACCTTGAAGCGGCGCCCGAGGACGTCGATGTCGTAGCGCTCGTCCTTCGCGGCCTGGATGAAGTTGCCGTAGGGCATCAACACGGCGCCTGCGAAGTAGTTCGCCAGGCTCACCTTCGAGAGCGCGCGCGACTCGTCGGTCGTGAGGCGCGGGTCCTGCGCGATCCGATCCATCAGGGCGCTGTGCGCGATGAGCCCGATCTGGTGCGCGAGCTGGAAGGTGCGGCTACGCGTGGGGAGTAGCTCGGAGAGCATGAGCAGCTTCCGCTCGGGATCGAAGCGACGCAGCACGCCGCGCTCCGAGCCCCAGCGCGCGATCTGCACCTGGACGCCGAGCTGCTGCTCCATGTAGCGAACGAGGCCGGGATAGAGATCCTCGCTCGTCAGCTTGGCCTTCGCGGCGAGCTCCTCGGCGGCGGTCTCGAGCTCCGGGAAGTGATTCGAGTGGCGCTGCACCATGTCGCCCACCTCCTCGCTGGGGAGATGGCTGCGATCGACGCCGGTCATCTCCTCGCCGTCGGTGAGGCGGGACGAGAGATCGTCGGCGCTCGAGCGTGCGGCTTGGTACGCGCGATAGAGCGAGAGCACCGCACGTGCGGCGACCGGGCTCGCTGCGGCCATCTCCCGCACGTCGACCGAGGTGAGGTCGCGCTCCTCGAACATGGGATCGGCGAACGCCTCGGTGAGGTCGGCGACGAGCCGCGTGTCCTCGTCGGTCGCGAACGAGTGAACGTCGACGTTGAACAGCTGCGCGAGGCGGATCAGGAGGTTCGCCGGCAGCGGTCGCCGGTTGTTCTCGATCAAGTTGAGGTAGCTCGGCGAGATCCCCAGCTTCTGCGCGAGCTGCACCTGGTTGAGGCTCTCGCGACGGCGGAGCGCGCGCACCTTCGCGCCGTACCGAGGCGAGTCAGCCGTGTTTTGACGCAGCGCCATGACGACACCCCCATGTGGCGTTCGATGCCCGGTCCGAACGTCCGGCATTGACAGGATTTACAACGTTACAATCTGTCATTGACAAGCGTGGACCCGGCTTTCTCGGCCGTGTGAAGAGTCATGTTGACTGATGACACCGGAG
>JAYTZB010000381.1:0-11054 GCA_043742085.1 Polyangiaceae bacterium | reverse complement strand
AGCGCTTCGTTGCGGCCGCTCGAGATGATGAAGGGGAGGTTCACCTCGGTCTCGCGGACCGAAGAGAGCTCGCACTTCGCTTTTTCCGCCGCGTCCTTGAGACGCTGGAGCGCCATGCGGTCCTGGCGGAGGTCGATGCTGTGCTCCTCTTTGAAGCCGGACACGAGCCAGTCGATGATGCGCGCGTCGATGTCCTCGCCGCCGAGGAACGTGTCGCCGGCGGTGGCGATGACCTTGAAGACGCCGTGGGCGCCGATCTCGAGGATCGAGATGTCGAACGTGCCTCCGCCGAAGTCGTAGACGGCGACCGTCTTCTCGATGTTGCGGCCGAAGCCGTACGAGAGCGCGGCGGCGGTGGGCTCGTTGATGATGCGGATGACGTCGAGGCCGGCGATCTCGCCGGCGTCCTTCGTCGCTTGCCGCTGGTTGTCGTTGAAGTACGCGGGGACGGTGACGACCGCCTTGGAGACCGTCTCACCGAGGTAGTCCTCGGCGATGACCTTCATCTCCTGGAGGACCATCGCGCTGATCTCGGGGACCGAGAACTCCTTGTCGCGGAGGACGATGCGCACGTCGTTGTGCGGGCCCTCCACGATGCGATAGCTCGACGTCGCCACGGCGTTCTTCACCTGTGGCGAGTTCCACTTGCGGCCGATGAGCCGCTTCGCGGCGTAGACCGTGTTCTCCGCGTTCGTGATCGCCTGGCGTTTTGCGATGTGACCAACGAGGCGCTTACCGGCCTCCGTCACCGCCACCATCGAAGGCGTGGTCTTGTATCCACCACGGTTCGGGATCACGACCGGGGTCCCATTTTCCACGATGGCGACACACGAATTCGTCGTCCCGAGGTCGATGCCGATGACCTTCTCCATACGCTCGCTCTCCTTACCGAGACGAAAGCCTACAACGCTTGATCGCTATTGTATCGAAGGGATACGTCTTAAGGCGTACCCCCGTCATGTCTTCGCCGACTTCTTCGTGATCCCCAAAAGCACGGGATTCTTGGGGTCGAGCGCCAGTCCGGTCTCGGCGGCACGCCTCGCGGACGCTGTCAGCCCAGCCTTGGCGTAGATCTCAGCCAGGACGACGTGGTGATCGACGACGCTCGGATCGGCGAGCACGGCGACCTTCGCGTGCTCGGCGGCCTGGTGCATGTCGGCGCCGTCGGCCTTGAGGAGGCACTTGGCGGCCTGAGCGTTGGCGTTCACATCACCGACGCGGATCTTCGTGACCTTCTGCCAGGTGCGGCCGGCCTCGGGCCAGTGGTGACTGCGCTGCTCGTAGGTCGCCTGCTTGATGTAGCTCTCGCAGAGGAGCTTGTCGGCCTCGTTCTTCACCTCCTGATAGCGCATCGCCAGCGCCGTATCCTCGGGCGCGAACTTGGTGGCGATGTGGAGGGAGCTCGCGGCGGCGACGAGATCGTTCTTGGAGAGCGCGTCCTCGGCGAGCTTCGTGTACTTGCGCGCCTGGTTCGCGGTGGCGTTGTCGATGCGCTCTTCGTAGCGACGCTTGAGGGCGTCCATCGCGTCGCCGGAGTTGTTGTAGCGGAGCGGGTTCGGCGCCTCCACCGACGGAGGCGGTACGCTGTGGCCGGTCGGCGGACGCATCGACTGCCCTCCGAGGAGGCGCTTCGCGAGCGCTTCGCGTCGCGCCTGGAGCTCCTTCGGCGACGGACCGGTGGGGACGGCCGGCCCGGGGCTCGACGGCATCCGCACGCCGGGGGACGAGTCGCGGGCGGCGGAGGCTGCAGCCGACGCGGCCGACGCGTTGGCGGCGGAGACCTCCGCGGCCTTGCGCGTCTCTTCGAGCGCGCGCTCGAACATCGCCTCCATGCCCTTGGTCGTCGCGACCTCGTCGAGATACGCGTCGTAATCGAGGCGCCGCGCGGCATCGACGAGGATGTCGTGCGCCTCGGTGATGCGACCGAACAGCGCCTCCATCTTGCCCTTGAAGGAGCCGAGGTTCTTCTTGAAGTAACGGTCGGGGTGCATCAGCGACGCGAGCTCGAAGTACGAGCGCTTCACGGTCTTCTTGTCGGCTTCCTTGCCGACGCCGAGCAGCGTGTAGTGGTCGAGATCGTCCAGCCGATAGAACATGTCGAGGACGCGCTTCTTCTGATCGGGCGAGAGCTCGACGTCCTCTTCGAGCTCCTTGGGGTCGTACTTCGGGTCGAGCCCGATGGAGGCGAACTGCGGGAGCTGCGTGCGATCGCGGACCGGTGCCGTGGGCGGGGGCGGAGCCGCGGCCGGCGCGCTGGGGTCGACGGTCTCGACGACGCCAAGCCTCTCGAGCTTCTGGAGGGTCTTCTCGACCTGGAACTCCGGCAGACCGGTGTCCTGCGCGAGCTGCTTCTTGCCGAGGCGCCCGTCGATGCGGGTCAGCAGGAAGCCGTCCATCGCATCGAGCTTGAACTGGCGGACGTCCACGTGGGCGACGAGCCGCGGAACCTTCTCCGCCATCGACCTCGGAGCATATCAGGAGCCGTCGTCAGACCGCTTCTTCCATGCAATCGGAGGTTTGCCGCGGCGTCGGCCTACAGTGTAGTCGGCCTCGCGATCGCCGGCGCGATCGGGGGCGGCCACCGCGGGTGCATCCAGACCCAGCCCTCGGGCATCGCGCGGATGCGAGCCGAGATCGCGTCGTTGATGCGTGTGGTGAGGACGCGTTCGCCCTCGGGCGAGACCGCGAGATCGCTGGTGACGATGCGCGTCACCGCCAGCTCGAGGTCGCCGGGCGCGGTCCCCGACGGAGCGGGGACGCCGACCACCACCGCCGCGCCCGTGCGTAGGGCAAGGCGTGCGGGACCGACCGGGGTTCGGGCCTCGTGGCCGAGGAAGGGCACGTCGATGCTCGGAACGCGCGACGCGAGATCCATCGGAATGCCGAGGATCCGCCCGCGACGGAGCGTGCGGAGCAGCGCGACGCCCGCGCCCGGCGCGCCGCGATAGATGGTGGGCAGCCCACGACCCCCGCGGAGCCGTTCGTAGAGTCGGGTGAGCCGCGGGTCGTAGGCCTCGCGCGCCACGGCCGTGAAGGGCAGCTCGCACTGCACCAGCGTCGCCGCAACGCGCTCCCACGGGCCGAGATGCGCGGACGCGAAGAGGACGCCGCGGCCCGCCCCGATCGCGTCGTCGAGCGTGGCGCGCGCCCCCGCCGCGAACGGCAAGGCGAGGACCGGGCGTCGCGGATCGAGCATCGCCACGGCGTCGCCCAGGTAGCCGCCGAGCGTGCGGTACGACCGCGCGACGAGCGCGCGCCGCTCCGACGGATCGAGCTCCGGGAACGCGAGCGCCACGTTGCGCTCGGCGAGCCGGCGGGCCGGCGGGATCACGAGATGGGCGAGCCGTCCGAGCGTCACACCGGCAGCACGAAGGACGCGGGGCGACAGACGACCGAGCGTGGCCACGGCGCCCGCTGCGAGGAGCCATAGCACGTCGTTCTTGGCGCGCTGCGCGAGCGTCCAGCGGCCGCCTTCGCGCACGTCGCGCACGTCGCGCACGTCGCGCACGTCGGATACTTGGAGGGCCACGCGTGTCATCAGCGCGAAGGGATGGGCGATGTGCGCTCGACGGTGGTCCCGTCAGCGCAGCTGCCGCACGTGGTCTTCACGCGATCACGTGCAGAGTACACCCGTCGCATGGCGTCCTCGCAGCGCTGGGGCTCGTCACCGCCCTGGGAGAGCTTGCAGAGACGACCCGCGGCGCGGTCCATCGAACCGAGCGCGCGGCACGCATTACGGCAGTCGCTGCCGGCGACATCGAGCTCGCGCTGCGAGGACTCGACGTCCCTCGACGCGCTCTGGATCGCCGCCGATCGGCCCGATGACGCGCCGCCCGCGCCGCCGCTCGGCTGCGCAGGCTTTCCTGCGGATGACGACGGAGGCGTGATCGGCGAAGGCGAAGGCTCGGCGCTGGGCGTGACCGGCGACGTAGCCGGCGGCGGAGCGGGCGGGGGCGGCGCATACGCCGCGTCCTGGGACATCTGCGGGGCCCCGCTCGGATAGCCGGCGGGCGCGTAGCTCTGTGCCGCCGGCGCCGACGACGGCGGGGACTTCGCCGCCGCGCATCCGCTGCACGCCAGCGCGACCGAGACGAGTGCGCTCGAGAGAACCGCGCGCGTGCTCATCCGCCGTCCTTGCCCAGCGAGCGCTGGATGACCTGGTCCTGGATCTTCACCACCTCTTCGAGCAGCTGGATGGCGTGCTCGCGCGCCTTCGAGGCCTCGGCGGCGTTGCCGGCGTCGGCGAGCTGCGCGGCGCGCGCCTCCTCGACGAGACCCTGCACCTCGACGAGATGGCCACGGAAATACGTGGCCTCGGCGACGTGCTCGAGCCCGCTCTTCACCGCGCTGGCTGCCGGATCGAGCTCGCCCTTCTTGAGGCGGAGCTCCGCGAGACGCGCGTACGCATCGGCGAGCACCTCCTCGACCTCCGGCGGCGCGAGCGGTCCCTGGCGATCGGCATGCGGGCGGCGCGCGGCGACGAGCCTCTCGATGGCGCTCACGGCGCCGGCGAGGTCGCCGCTCTCCTCCTTCATGGTGGCCTCGTGATGGAGCGCGCGTGCCTCGGAGAGGAACGCCATGATCTCGGTGTCGACCGGCGTGCCGTCGTCGTGGCGCGAGCATGCGGGCACGACACCGAACGCGGCGACGAGCGCGAGCACGATCGTTCCCAGCAGGAGCGCGACGAGCTGGCGGGTCATCGTGCGCGTCATCGCACGCCCCACTTGGAGAAGCGGTTGTCGCGGAAGTCGCCGGCGCGGGCCGATGCGATGCGATCGATGCGCGCGCTGGTCTCGCCCGCCTTGAAGGGCTCCGAGAAGAGCGGCTGCGTCGTGCGCGCCTTGGCGAGCGGCGCCTCGGATCCCGAGCCCGGCGCGCCGGTCACGACGAGCACCACGCTCGCGGCAAGCGCGAGGCCGCCGGCGACGAACCCGAACGCGACGCGGACCACCGTGGCGCGACGCTTCATGGCGATCACGTTGGACGCGCGTTCCTCGGTCTTCGGAGCGGACTGCGCCGGCATCTTCGCCAGCGCGGCGTCGAGGATGGCGCGGTGCTCGCTCTCGGCGAGGGCTGCCGGCGCGAACGCCGCGCGGAGCGCCTGCGCGAGCTGCACGGTCGCTGGGGCCGCCGCCGTCGCGTCGGCCGTCGACGCCAGCGCATCGCGGAGCTGCGCCGCGAGGTCTTGCTCCTCGGCGGACGGCGTCGCATCGAGCATCGCTCGACTCTCGTCGGCGGACAGCGCGCCGGGATCCCACGCTGCGCGCAGCGCGAGCGCGAGGTCGACCTCGGGGGACGCATCGGCCGTGGCTCCGCCCTCGAGCGCGTCTCGAAGACGCTTCGATGCCGCGACCTCTTCCGCCGAAGCGGGAGCGTCCGGATCGATGTCGTCGTGCGGGCGCTCCGCGTCGCGGTCAACCATCGCCGTTCCTCTTCTCTCCGTCGGATGCCGCAGACACGCCGCCTGCTTCGAGTGTCTTCTTGAGCGATGCGATGGCCCGGTGCAAGAGCACGTCGAACGTCGCCGCGGTCACGCCGAGCTCGGTGGCCACCTCTTCGCGCGGCTTCTCCTCGAGGACGCGCAGCCGGATGGCGCGCGCATAGCGTGGGTTGATCTTCCCGAGCGCCTCCTCGACCTTCGAGCGCGCCGCCTCACGGTCGCGCTGATCGCTGATCTGTTGCTCGACCGGGGTGGTCGTCTGGGCGGCGTCGATCTCGCGCGCGAGGTCGTCCTCCTCGAAGAGCACGAGGCGCTTTCGCGCCCGCAGCTGATCGAGCGCGATGCGAAGCGCCACGGTGCGCAGCCACGGGTAGAAGCCGACGTTCTGCCACGTGAACTTCGCGATGTTCGCGACCACCTTCGCGTACGTCTCGGCGAGCGCTTCCTTCGCGGCGGTCTCGGTACCGAGCCGCGGCAAGAGGACGCTCCGGTAGAGGCCAGGCCCGTACTTGCTGAGGAGCTCTCCGAGCGCCACGCGATCGCCGCCCTGCGCGCGATCGACCAGCACGTGGTCGGCCGCGTCGGATTCGGCGCGCCTCCGCTGGAGCTCCGGGTCCACCTCGCGGCGGACGTCCCTCGGCAGGGACTTCGCAGGGTCGTCCGCCGTCTCCGTCACGGGCCGCAGCATACGGCGGCGCGCGGCTTTCCGGCCCAGCTTTTCCCACGGCAGGGCGGGCGCCGGGAAGGCCGAGAGAACGCTGGCAGAGCAGGTCACGCAGGTTGAACGCGGCGGGCTGCCCGAGCCTTACATCCGCGGGTTCCGCCGGCTTTCGCCCGTGTTAGACGGCGGTCCATGAAGAGCGCAAGATTCCGGCGCCTGTCCTCTGGCCTCGCGCTCGCGGCGCTGGCCGCCTTCGCCACGCCCCTCCTGGCGACGACCCCGGCGAGCGCCGACGTCGCGATTCCGTTCACGCGCACCACGCTGCCCAACGGCATGGTGGTCATCCTCCACGAGGACCACGCCGTTCCGACGGTGGTGGTCAACGTGTCGTACGGCGTCGGCTCGCGCTTCGAGGTGGTGAAGCGGACCGGCTTCGCGCACCTCTTCGAGCACCTCATGTTCATGGGTACGCGCCGCGCGCCGACCAAGGCGTTCGATGCGTGGATGGAGGCCGCCGGCGGCTGGAACAACGCGTGGACCAGCCAGGACCGGACGGACTACTACGACGTCGGACCGCCCACCGCGCTCGATCTCCTCCTCTATCTCGAGGCCGATCGGCTCCGCGACCTCGGGCCGCTCATGACGCTCGAGAAGCTCAATGCCCAGCGCGACGTCGTGAAGAACGAGCGCCGCCAGACCAGCGAGAACACGCCTTACGGCAAGGTGGAGCTCCGGCTCCCCGAGCTGATGTACGCGAACGATCATCCGTACCACCACCCCGTAATCGGCTCGCACGAGGACCTCGAGGCGGCGACCGTCGAGGACGTGAAGGACTTCTTCGCGAAGCACTACGATCCCGCCAACGCCTCGATCGTGGTGGCCGGCGACTTCGAGCCGAAGCATGCGAAGGACCTCGTCGATCGCTGGTTCGGGACCATTCCGTCGCGCGGACCTGCCGTCGACCCCGGCGCGCCCGGCTTCAGCGACGGCAAGACCACGCTCACCAGCGTCGTCCGCGAGACCCTCGAGGACGACGTCGAGCTGCCGAAGGTGGTGATGGCCTGGCAGAGCCCGCGGCACTTCGGGCCCGGCGACGCCGAGCTGGATCTCCTGGGAACCGCGCTCGCGACCGGGAAGGCGAGCCGTCTCTACAAGGCGCTCGTCTACGAGCAGAAGCTCGCGCAGACGGTGGGCGCCGTGCAGGACTCGTCGTCCCTCGGCTCGCGCTTCATGGTGGACGTCATCGCGCGTCCGGGCGTCTCGCTCGACAAGCTGGAGGCCGCCATCGACAAGGAGCTCGAGAAGGTCAGGAAGACCCCGCTCACCGACGAGGAGCTCGATCGCGCCAAGAACCTCGTCGAGACGTCGTTCGTCGTTCGGCTGGAAGGCGTCCGCGAGCGCGCCTCGCTCCTCAACATGTACCAGGCCGAGGTGAAGGATCCCGGCTTCGCCACGAAGGATCTCGAGCGCTACCGGCGAGCCACGAAGGACCAGATCCGCGGGGTCGCCGAGACGTATCTCCCCCCGAACGCGCGCGTCATCCTGCGCGTGGTGCCGAAGCCGAAGGCGAAAGAGACGGACAAGGCGAAGGCGCCTACCGCGGGGGTGAAGAAGTGAGCCGCGCTCTGCCACGTTCTCGCTTCGCCGTCGCGCTGCTGTCGCTGTCGCTCGCGCTCGTCGCTTGCGGCGGCAACGACGCGCCGCCGCCGGTGGCGCCGCAGCCTCCGCCCGTTGCTTCCGTCGCGCCTCCCGCGCCGCCGGTCGATGCGCTCGGCGCCCGTCCGCCGCTTCCGCCGCCGCCGCCGTTCGTGCCGCCGGTGCCCGTGACCTACACGCGGCCCAACGGCATGACGGTGTGGATCCTCGAGCGCCATGCGCTGCCCATCGTCTCGATCCAGGTGGTGGTTCCCGCGGGCGCGGCGAGCGACCCGGAAGGCAAGGGGGGCCTCGCGCTCGCCGCTGCCAACATGCTCGACGAGGGCGCGGGCACCCGCGGCGCGCTCGACATCTCGCGCGACATCGATCGCCTCGGCGCGACGCTCTCCACCGGGGCGTATGCCGATTATGCCTTCGCGGCGATCACGACGCTGAAGAAGAACCTGGCGCCCGCGAGCGCGATCCTCGGCGACGTGATCGTCAAGCCCACGTTCTCGGCGGTGGAGTGGAAGCGCGTCCACGACCTGTGGCTGAACGAGCTGCGCGCGCGTCAGAGCGAGCCGGACGCCGTGGCGGGCGTCGTCTCGTTGCGGCAGCTCTTCGGCAGCGATCCCTATGCGCATCCCACGAACGGCACCCTGAAGTCCGCGGCGCGGATCACCCTCGAGGACGCGAAGAAGTTCTACGCGACGTCGTGGCGTCCCGATCGCGCGACCGTGGTGGTGGCGGGAGATGTCACGCGGGCCGAGCTCGATCCGCTGCTCGATCAGGTGCTCGGCGCCTGGAAGGCGCCCAAGGCCGAGCCCGCCATGCCCACCGTCGGTCAGAAGGACGCCACCAAGGCCGGCCAGCGCGTCGTCGTCGTCGATCGCGCGGACGCTCCGCAGTCCGTCATCGCGCTCGTGCGATTCGGCGTCGCCGCGAATGATCCCGAAGCCGCCGCGCTCGTGCGCGTCAACACCGCGCTCGGCGGCAGCTTCACGTCGCGCCTCAACCAGGACCTCCGCGAGGAGCACGGCTGGAGCTACGGAGCGCGCTCACGCTTCTCGTTCAACAAGCGAAAGGGCCTGTTCTCGGCGCAGGCGGCGGTCCACACCGAGCACACGGGCGAGGCTCTGAAGGCGATGATCGCCGACGTCGAGGCCATCGCTCGCGACGGCCTCACCGACGAGGAGGTCGAGAAGACCCGTCTCATCGCGCGCGGCGAGCTGGTGGACGCCTTCGAGAGCGTCGAGGCGGCAGCACGCCGTCTCGCGCGCAACGCCGGCGTCGGCCTGCCGGCCGATCACGAGGCCAAGGCCGCCATCCTTCTCGACCGCGCGACGAAGGACGATCTCCGCAAGCTCGCCGCCGCGCACGTCGATCCGAAGAACGCCATCATCGTCATCGTCGGACCGCGTGCGAAGCTCCAGCCGCAGCTCGAGAAGATCGGGATCACCGCCGTCGAGACGAGCGGCCCCGAAGGCGACTGATGCGCGCTCCTCCCTCGATCTCGCTGGCGCCCGGCGCCGAGAACAACGCGTTTGCCACCATGCTCGCCGATCTCGTGCGCCAGAACCTGGAGAGCAAGCCCCACAAGACCAAGGACTTCGACGCGCTCGCGAAGGGGCGTGGCGCGACCATCGCGCTCGTCGCGGACGACGCGGAGGTCGCGCTCACCCTCGAGTTCCGGGACGGCCGCCTCGTCCTCCACGACGGCATCAAGGGCGTGCCCGACGTCGCCGTCCGCGGGACGGCCGACCAGATCATGGCGCTCTCGAACGTTCCGCTCACGCGGCCGCTCGCGCTGCCCATCCCGACCGACCGCACCGCGCTCGATGTCCTCGTCGAGATGGTCCGCGCCACGCGCAGCGGCGAGCTCAAAGTCCTGGGAATGCTTGGAAACTTCCGGGTCCTTTCCCGCTTGACGAGGGTGATGAGCGTCAACGGCTAGGCCCGACCGTCGCGCTTGACAGCTTTCCGCCGCGCTCGTACGTTGCGCGCCCCGAAGGTGGTAGAAAACCACCGAAAATCCAGACTTCTGCTCTCCCGAGAGAGCGCCGCTCCCGAAGGTTCAAATCATGGCCGTTGCGATCCGACTCTCCCGCCAGGGCACCAAGAAGAGGCCCTTCTACCGCGTCGTCGTCACCGACTCGCGCAGCCCGCGCGGCGGAAAGTTCCTCGAGAACATCGGCACGTTCGATCCGGCCAAGGAGATCAAGGACGCGTCGCTGAAGATCGACCAGGAGCGCTTCGCGTACTGGAAGGGCACCGGCGCCCGGCCGTCCGACACGCTCGTCAAGCTCCTCAAGGAGCACGGCAAGCACGAAGCCGCCTCCACGAGCGCTGCGAAGTAAGCGAACATGAAGGAGCTCATCAAGGCCATCGCCGTCGAGCTGGTCGACCACCCCGATCAGGTGGTGGTCACGGAGATCGCGAGCGAGCACAACTGCTTGATCGAGCTCCGCGTCGCGAAGGAAGACGTCGGCAAGGTGATCGGCAAGGAAGGCCGCACCGCTCAGTCGATGCGCACCCTCCTCGCCGCCGTCTCGACGAAGCTCGGCAAGCGCGCTCACCTCGACATCGTCGACTGAGCAGCGCGCGTGGACGCGGATGACTGGGTGCCGCTCGCCGAGATCGCGCGGCCGCACGGCGTGAAAGGGGAGCTGCGCCTCCGCCTCTTCAACGCGACGAGCGACGTCCTGCTCGGGCAGGACGAGGTCCTCGTACGCATGAAGGACGGCGAGGAGCACGAGGTCTCCGTCGAGCGAGCGCGTCGCGCCGACGACGCGATCCTCATCAAGCTCTTCTCGGTCGACGATCGGAATCGCGCCGAGGATCTCCGCGGCGCGCACATCTGCGTCCGCCGCCGTGATTTCCCGGAGGCGGAGGACGACGAGTTCTACGCCATCGACATCGTCGGCTCCGAGGCGAGGCTCGCGGGCGAGCGCGTGGGCGTGGTCGCCGAGCTCATCACGTACCCGAGCATCGAGGTGCTCCTCATCCACGCCGACGACGGCAAGGGTGATTGGGAGGTGCCGCTCACCGAGATGTTTATCGGCAAGGTGGACGTCGCCGGCAAGGTCGTGGAGCTCGTCACGCTCGACGACGTCGAGCGCACGCCTCGTCGCAAGGAGAAGCCGAAGGACGCGGCTCCGCCGGAGCAGCCGGAGAAGAGCGCGAGCAGCGAGGGCGGGGCCGAGGGCGAGGGCTAGTGCGCGTCGACGTCGTGACGCTGTTCCCCGAGCTGTTCGACACGTTCGGCAAGACCAGCTTCGTCGGTCGTGCCGCCACCGGCGGGCAGCTCGAGCTACGCCT
>JAYTZB010000380.1:0-2058 GCA_043742085.1 Polyangiaceae bacterium | reverse complement strand
TTCGCGTTCGCGTTCGCGTTCGCGCGGACCTGCGCCCACGCACCGCGATCGATGCCGACCGCGAGCGCCGGCACGCCATAGACGACAGCGTGCTCACCGAAGAGGATCACCTTGCCGTGCGCCGTGCCGCGGACCGGATCAGCGGTGCCGCTCCCGGTTGCTGCTGGCGTCATGTCGTTCGGCGAAGCGCTCATGACGATCGCTCCCCCAGCGCGCGCACCGCGCCGGCAAGCCAGCGCGTTCCTGGCGAACCGTCGGGCAGCGCCATCGCCTCGAGCGCTGCGCGGGTCTCGGCGAGCAGCTCGGCGACGCGCGCCTCGACGCGGGCCTTCGCGCCGCTCGTCTCCATCGCGCGCACCACCTCGGCGACGTCCTCATCGCTCGCGTCCTCGCGGCCGAGCACGCGCGCGAGGAGCGCCTCGGACGCGGCGTGACCGCGCATCTCCGCGACGAGCGCCGTGCGCTTGCCCTGGCGGATGTCGTTGCCGACCGGCTTTCCCGTGGCGCTCGTGTCGCCAAAGGCGCCCAGCAGATCGTCGCGGAGCTGGAAGGCGATGCCGAGCGGACGCCCGTAGCGAGCGAGCTGGGCGACGCGGATCTCCGAAGCGCCGGCGAGGTGCGCGCCGAGCGCGAGCGGCCCGGTCACGGTGTAGCTCGCGGTCTTCAGCGCATGGATGACCTCGACGCTGGCGTGTGTCGACATCTCCGCGAGCTGGCCGGTCACCACCTCTTCCTGGATGCGCGCGAAGGCCCGGGCCGCCGCGAGCACGCGCTCGGCGGGGAAATCGCTCTCGAGCAACACCTCCTGCGCGTAGCCGCACGCGAGGTCGCCCGCGAGCACGGCCGCGGCGTCGCCGAGGCGCTTCGAGCCCAGGCGTTCGCGCAGCTGCACGTGCACGGCAGGACCGCCGCGGCGCACGTCGTCGTCGTCCATCCAGTCGTCGTGGATGAGCAGGTAGACCTGGAGCAGCTCGATGGCGAGCATCGCGCGGTCGACGCGCGACCACGACTCGCGAGACGCCTGCGAGCGGTCCTCGCTGCACGCCACGAACGCGGCGCCGACCAGCGCGGCACGCATGCGCTTGCCGCCACGAAGCGCGAGGCCGGAGACCGCCTCGGCCGCCGCGCCGACCTCTGCGCTCACCGCGCTCGCGGTGGCGACGCGCGGGCTCAGCCAGACCGCGAGCGACCCATCCACGTGCTTCCGAACGCGATCCAGCAGCGCCGCAAAGGTGACGTCCTCGTCGGAGGCGAAGGGCGCGGGGCTCATGTGCGTCGATCCATGGACTCGATGGGTTGGCTGTGCCAGTGTCGTCGGGTCGAGCGGTCGTCCGCGCGGACCGACCGGTTCGCTTCGCGAGTTCGGAAGTCCGCCAGGACGAGGCAAAAGCTCCGTTTCGTAGCACTCTTCTTAGGAGTCGGCGGCGCGGGCGTCAACCCGGCCCGCATTTATTTTAACGTGCGAATCCGCATGCTTTCAGATTTCTTTGAAGAGTTTCTATAGCTTAGGAGCGAGCGCGGCAGACGTCAGCAACCCGACGCAGAACGAGGGCACATGAGCGGGCAGGCAAGTCATATCGGACAGCGCAAAGCGGATCACCTCGCGCTCTGCGCGACCGACGAGGTCGCCTTCCGGGACAAGACCACGCTCTTCGAGCAAGTGCGCTTCGTCCACGACGCACTTCCCGATCTCGACGCGAACGACCTCGACACGTCGTGCACGCTCCTCGGCAAGCAGCTGTTGGCGCCACTCGTGATCGCGGCGATGACCGGCGGCACGGATCAGGCGGCGCAGATCAACCGGGAGCTCGCGTCGATCGCCGAGGAGCTCGGCTTCGGCTTCGGCCTCGGCAGCCAGCGCGCCATGCATGTCCGCACCGACCCCGGCACGAAGAGCTCGTACTCGGTCCGCGAGGTCGCCCCCAAGGCGCTCGTGCTCGGCAATCTCGGCGTGGTGCAGGCGCGCCAGATGACGCTCGCGGAGATCGAGGCGCTCGTCCGCTCGATCGAGGCCGATGCACTCTGCATTCATCTCAACCCGGCCATGGAGCTCGTGCA
>JAYTZB010000379.1:0-9816 GCA_043742085.1 Polyangiaceae bacterium | reverse complement strand
CGCCAATCTCCTCCTCAATGCCGTGCAGTCCCTGCTGGCGGAAGGCGCGGCGAGGCCTCGCACGATCCGCGTGACGGCGGGCCTCGCCCCTGACCTCGCGAACGTGCGCGTGACGGTGACCGACACCGGGGCGGGGATCGCCGAAGAGCACATCGCGCAGGTGTTCGATCCCTTCTTCACGACCAAGGCCGATCACGGCGGCACCGGGCTCGGTCTCTTCATCGCGCGCGGGATCGTCCAGGCTCACGGCGGGACGCTCGACGTGGTGAGCAGCGTCGGACGCGGCACCACGTTCACCGTCTCGCTTCCCCTGGCGACGAACGTGCGCGCAGCGCGGGAGGTGCAGGTCACGCGTGAGTCGGCCGCGGCCGAGACCCGCCGGACGGCAAACGGCTCGCACCGTGCCGACGCGCCGTCGACGGGGGTGCGCCCGGTCCTTTCCGCCTCCGATCGTTCAGACACGCGGCGGCGCCGTCGGCTCCGGGTGCTCGTCATCGACGACGAGCCTCGCTTCCTCGAGTCGCTGCGCCTCGCGCTGGAGGACGCTCACGTCGTCGAGACGCGCGCGAAGGCGGACGAGGCGCTCGATCTGCTGCGCGCCGATCCGTTGCACTTCGACGTCATGCTGTGCGATCTGGCGATGCCCGGGATGGACGGCGTGACGTTCTACGACCGCATGCTGGAGATGGGCGTCGGCGATCGCTTCATCCTGATGACCGGCGGTGCGTACACGGCGCGGGCGTCGGATTTCATCCGGAGCGGTGCGTGCCCGAGCATCGGCAAGCCGTTCCTGCTCGAGCGCTTGCTGGCGCTGCTCGACGACGACGTCACGCAGGCTCGCCGCGCATCTTGATGCCGAGCGCCTGGGCGCGCCGGCGGCTGCGGCGGGCGGCGATGGCGATCGCCGCGGCGACGCCCAGGCCGAGGCCGAAGCCGACGGGCGATGACGATGACGACGCTGCGCGCGCTTGCGAGCAACCCGCGGCTTCGGGCGTCGGGTGGGTCGTGGGAGCGAGGTACGCCGACTGCGTGGTGTCGGGCGCGTTCGCGTTCGTATCGCCGCTCGCGGGCTCGGTGGCGTCCGGCACCTGCGGGACGGCCGTGGGCGGTGCAGCGGGGTCATCGCCGGCGTCGGTCCCGGCGTCTGCCGATTTGCTGCAGTTTGCACCCATCGGAAAGCCGCCCACTGGCGACTGTGCGAGACGGGCGGCGGTGCCCGGTCCGTACGCGCCGTCCTCCGTGATGAGGTCGCCGGGATGGTTGCGGTTCCATAGCCGCTGGAAGGCCTTCACCGAGAGGCCGCGAAGATCGACCGTGCCGCCGCCGACGAAGTCGTAGTGAACGGGGTCGCTCGCGCCGAGCCAGCGGAAGCCCTTGTTCTGCATGGAGGTGCGCCACCCCGCGTTGTCGTCGACGTCGACGGCGATCGCGCCCTCGTGATTGCTGGTGCCCGGCGAAGCCGCGAGGCCGATGCCGCAGCGACCGGTCTGGTACCAGCGATAGAGGAGGTACTGCTGCGGAAGCGTGCGTAGCGCGGAGTTGATCGACATCGTGGTGCCGCGCGCCTTGTGCGCGGCGATGAGCGCCTGTGCGGCCTTCGTCTGGAGGTACGGGAAGACCGCGGAGCCGAGCGCGAGGCCGGGCGTGTTGTCGATCTTCGTGAACGTGTTGGGACGGAGACACTGGATCTCCTCGACGAGCTGCACGGCGAGGCCCTTCACGGCGGCAGTCGTGCAGCTCTGGCCAACCGCAGTCGTCACCGTGTCAGTGGCGGAGAGAGGAGAGCTGACGGCGCCGGTGGTGCTGTCGCCGTCCTGCTCGTGGTGATCGGCGACGTCGGCCGGCATCGCGTCGCCAGGCTCGCCCGAGCAAGCCATCGGCGACAGCGCAGCGGCGAGCACGAGAGCGTGGAGCGGATGGAGCAGGCTGCGGGTACGGCGGTTGTCGAGCACGAGAGGGATCGATGCACCGCGTGGGCCGGGTCGATCACGGCCTCACGACGCACGCTACCGCGCAGGCACGGACCCGAGTTGCGCAGCGCCTCGCGCAAGTGGCGCGAGCCCGGCGTGCCTGGGTGGCGTCCGTACCAGGTGGGATGGACCGCGCCGGGTCAGGCGTGTCGCGTTCGCCGGATGCACTCGCTCACGTGCAGCGCGAGCTCTCTCGGAAGACATGGCTTCGCGAGGAAGAAGTCCGCGCCGGCCTCGCGCGCTCTTCGTCGCGACTCGGGCTCGTGGAACGCGCTCAGTGCGACGATACCGATACCGTGCGTCGCCGGATCCGACTTGAGCCTGCGCGTGGCCTCCCAGCCGTCGACGTCCGGCATCGAGAGATCCATGACCACGATCGCCGGCATCAGCTCCCGCGCCAGCGCCATGCCCTGCGTCGCGTCCGCTGCCTCGACGACGCGAAACCCGGCGCGCTCGAGATGGCCGCGGTACATGGCGCGGTTGTCTGCCCCGTCGTCGACGATCAGGACGAGCGCGGCGCCGTCGGTGGAAATGGCAGGTTCAGCCACTCCTCGATCGTGGCCGCCACGGCTCGAAAGCGCAACGCGGCGCGGAGACGCGCATTTCCACTCGGACAAACATCGCACACCGCAGAACACCGATAAGTGGGCGGCGAACAGGCCGCGCGGCGTCGCGCCGCGTTGTTTCGTGGGTCGCATTGGGTCAAACTCATGGTCGAGATGATGGCGATGACGCCGCTCCGGCACGGGGCAACGAGCGAGCGCGATCGACGAGGGCGTCTGCTCGCGTCGGCGGTCCGCGCCATGGGTGAGCACGTTCATCGCGACGTCGGCGAGCGCCTCGTGCTCATCGTCGACGACTACGAGGACACTCGGCTCCTCTATGTCGAGCACCTGGAGGAGGCCGGCTTCCGCGTCGTCGAGGCGACCGACGGCGAAGAGGCGACGCACCTCGCGCTCACGCTTCGCCCGGACGCGATCCTCATGGACCTCTCGATGCCCAAGCTGGACGGCTGGGACGCGACGCGCCGCATCCGCGCCGACGAGGGCATGAAGGGCACGTACATCATCGCGCTCAGCGCGATGGAGGGCGAGATCAGCCGGGAGATGGCCTTCGATGCCGGGTGCAACGACTTCATCGCGAAGCCGTTCCTCGCTCACGCGCTCGTCGAGGTCCTGGTCGCGCACTTCCGCGGCGGCGAGCCCGGCGGCACGAGCGGCGGCAGCGGCACCGACGCCTAGTCGTCCGGGGACGGCCTTAAGCCGCGCGAAGTGCGGTCGTTCAGAAGCTCATGGCCCTACCTCGCCTCCTGCTCATCGAAGACGACGTGCTCCAGCGCGTCGCCACCGCGCGGTTGCTTCGATCCGACTACAGCATCGTCGAGACCGGCACCGCGGAGCACGCGCTCGACTTCATCCTGAACGGGCACCAGTTCGACGTCGTTCTCTGCGACCTCGGCCTGCATGGCTGGTCGGGAGCCGACCTCTACACGAGGCTCAAGCGCCGCAACGACCCGCACGCGTCGGTCTTCGTGCTCTTTTCGGGGCTCGACGCCGCGGACCGTCATCCCCGGCTGGCGGCAGAGCTCGGACGGCGGCTCGCACGCAAGCCCCTCGAAAAGCCCGACCTCCTCCGCGTCCTCGCGGCCGCCCAGCATCCGGTCGCGCTCGAGCGCCTCCTCGCGTAGCGCGGGCTCGCGAGCCCGGCCGTTCGGTCTGGTCGCCTACCGTGCCATGCCGATGAACCGGTTGGGATAACGTCGTTCGGCATTCACGAGGGGCCCATGGTGGGGACGGACGATCTGCGGCGCGAGAACGACGCGCTGCAAAGACGAAACGAGGAGCTCCTGCAGCGCCTCGCCGATGCCGAGCAGGCTCTGTTGGCGCTCGCTCATGGTGAGGTCGATGCGGTCGCCGTCGAAGGGGCGTCGAGCCCCGTGCTGCTGCGCGACGCCCAGCAGAGCCTGCATCGGAGCGAGCAGCTCCTCCGGAAGATCTTCGACGGCGCGCTCGATGCGATGCTGCTCGCCAACGACGAAGGGCGCTACGTCGACGCCAACCCCGCGGCATGCGAGCTGTTCGGCCTCACCCGCGAGCTGCTCCTCGGGCGCAGCATGGCGGAGTTCGCGGCACCGGGATACGATGGCGCCGCGGCGTATCGGACGTTTCGAGAGCACGGGCGCATGCGCGGGCGCTTTCCGCTCCGGCGGCTCGACGGGAAACGACGGACCCTCGACTACAGCGCGGTGGCCTCCGTAGCGCCCGGTCTCAATCTGTCCGTCTTGCGCGACATCACCGATCGCGTGGAAGCGGAGGAGGGGATCCGCCGGAGCGAGGCGCGCTTCCGCGTGATGACCGAGAAGAGCGCCGAGGGCATCTCGCTCACCGCGGCGGATGGCACATCGCTCTTCCGGAGCTCGGCGGTCGCGCGCATCATCGGGTTCACCTCCGAAGAGCTGGACGCACGATCCCTCATGGACTCGGCGTTGCCCGAGGACCGGCCGCGCATCCAGGCGGAGATGGATCGCCTCCTGCGCGGTGAGCGCGACATCCACTTCGAGTACCGGGCGCGCCACCGTGACGGGTCGGTGCGGTGGATCGAGGCGTCGGGCACCAACCTGCTCGACGACCCGGATGTCGGCGCCCTCGTCGGCAACTTTCGCGACGTCACCGAGCGAAAGCGAGCCGAGGAGGCGCTGCGGGCGAGCGAGGTCCGCTACCAGCGCCTCATCGAGGATCTCCCCGAGCCCGTCCTCGTCCACGTGGACGGCGTGGTCGCCTACGCGAACGCGGCGAGCGCTCGCGCTCTCGGTGTCGCCGGCCCCAGCGACGTGGTCGGCCGCTCCATCCTCGAGTTCGCGACCGACGAGACGCGTGCGCGCATCCAGGCGCGCATGGCGGCGGCAGGCGCGGGCGCGGCGGCGCTCGAGATCGCCGAGCAGTGCTTCGTCCGCCCCGACGGCGACGAGGTCCATGCGGAGGTCAAGACCATCGCCGTGGTCTTCGACGGCAAGCCCGCCATGCTCAGCATCGCGCGCGACATCAGCGCGCGGGTCGTCGCAGAGCGCAAGATGGCGAAGGCCCTCGAAGAGGCGGATCTCGAGCGACGCAAGCTCGAGACCGTCCTCGCCGCGCTGCCGGTCGGGGTCTGGATTGCGGACGCGACGGGCCGATTGACCGAGACCAACCCGGCCGCCGCGCGCATCTGGGGAGGGCGTGCGCCTCACGTGGACGGTCCCTCCGAGTACGGCGTCTACAAGGGCTTCTGGCCGCGTACGCGGAAGCCCATCGAGGCCAACGAGTGGGCTCTCGCGCGGACCTTCAAGACCGGCGAGACCGTCGTCGCGGAGGAGGTCGAGATCGAGCGGTTCGACGGGACGCGCGCTCACATCCTCAATTCCACGGCGCCCATCCGTGACGAACAAGGGCGGTTGATCGGAGGTGTCGTCGTCATCCTCGACGTCACCGATTCCCATCAGGCGAGCCGCGAGCGCGAGCGACTCGTCGCTTCGCTCGAGTTCGAGCGCCGCCGCCTCGGGGCGCTCCTCGAGAAGTCGCCGGCCTTCATCGCGCTCCTCCGCGGCAAGGACCACGTCTTCGAATTCGTGAACGACGCGTACTACGAGCTCGTCGGGCGAAGGGAGCTCATCGGTCGACGCGTCGACGATGCCGTGCCCGAGGTGCGCAACCAGGGTTTCATCGAGCTGCTCGACGGGGTGATTGGAACGGGACAGCCCTACCGCGCCGACAGCATGCCCATCACGTTGAAGCGACGACGGCACGATGCGCCAGCGGAGCGACGCTACGTGAACTTCGTCTACCAGCCGATGGTCGAGGCCGACGGCACCCGGAGCGGCATCTTCGTTCACGGCGTCGACGTCACGGACGCGACCATCGCCCAGCAGCGCGTTCGCGCGCAGTTTCACGGCATCCCGGTGCCGACCTACGTCTGGCAGCGCATCGAGGAAGGCGGCCGGAGACGCTTCGTGCTCGTCGACTTCAACAAGGCGGCGCTCACCATCTCCGACGGCGCCCTCGCCGAGCATCTCGGAGCGTATGCCGACGTGTACTTCGCCGACGCGCCCGAGAGCGTCGAGGAGCTCGAGCGATGTCTCGACGGAGGCACCATGATCCAGCGCGAGATGGACCATACGCTCGCGTCGTCGGGCGAGACCCGGCGCTTGTTCGTCACGTATGCCGCCGCTCCGCCCGACCTCGTTATCGCCCACACCGAGGACGTGACCGAGCGCTCGAAGCTCGAGCAACAGCTGCGGCAGGCGCAGAAGATGGAAGCGGTCGGAAGGCTCGCCGGAGGCGTCGCGCACGACTTCAACAACTTGCTCTCGGTGATCCTCAGCTACGCCGAGCTCGCGATGGAGAGCCTCAAGGCCGGCGATCCGCTGCGCGCCGATCTGCAAGAGGTACAGGCGGCGGGCCGCAAGGCGACGGCCCTCACGCGGCAGCTCCTCGCCTTCAGCCGCCAGCAGGTGTTGCAACCACGGGTCATCGATCTCGCCGGTGTGATCGACGCCATGAGGCCGATGCTCGCGCGCCTCCTCGGCGAGGATGTGGAGCTCACCTTCCTGTCGGCGCCGGAGGCCGGGCGCGTCCTCGCCGATCCCGGGCAGATGGAGCAGGTGGTGATGAACCTCGCGGTGAACGCGCGCGATGCGATGCCGCAAGGCGGCAAGCTCACGGTCGAGGTCGCCAACGTCGACCTCGACGCCGATTACGTCGGTGCCCACCTCGGCGTCGCTCCCGGCCGGTACGTGATGCTCGCCGTCAGCGACAACGGCGTCGGGATGGGCGCCGTCACGCGCGCCCGCGTCTTCGAGCCCTTCTTCACCACGAAGGAGGTGGGCAAGGGCACGGGCCTCGGTCTATCGACGGTCTTCGGCATCGTGAGGCAGAGCGGCGGTCACGTGTCCGTCTACAGCGAGCTGGGTCACGGGACCACGTTCAAGATTCATTTGCCCCGGACCGACCGCGCCAGCGAGGAGCCCGTGAGCGTGCCCGCCACCTCGGTCGCGGGCGGCTCCGAGACCATCTTGCTCGTCGAGGACGAGGACCAGGTGCGCGTCGTTGCCTGCGCGATCCTCCGGCGGAAGGGCTATCGCGTGATCGAGGCGGCAAACGGAGGCGAAGCGTTCCTCGTGGCCAGCGATTTCCCCGCGGAGATCCATCTGCTCGTCACCGACGTCGTGATGCCCCGCATGAGCGGGCGGAAGCTCGTCGAGCACCTCTCGCCAGGACGACCGGACATGAAGGTGCTCTTCGCGTCGGGCTACACGGATGACGCGATCGTCCATCATGGCGTGCTCGAGGCGGGGGTAGCGTTTCTCCAGAAGCCGTTCACGCCCGACGCGCTGCTGCGCAAGGTGCGCGAGGTGCTCGACCGTCCGCAAGCTCGCGCGGGGGTGGAACCATGATGTCCCGAGCGCGCGCGGGCCGGCCGCGCGCGCGGATGAGGCCATGCACGCAGCGATCGTGGAGCGTCCGCGGGTCACGCGTGCAGCGGTGGACGAGGGCGACGTGCTCGAGACCGCCGAACGATCGACGCGCAGAGGATCCGCGGTGACGGCGACCAAGAGCGCGCCGCCCGGACGCCGTCGTTCGCGGACCGGTCGATGACGTCGACACCCCGCAGCGCGGCCGTTGCCGCTCCGATCGTCGTGCGGCTGTACGTCGCGGGCGAATCGCCGAACTCGGTGCTCGCGAAGGCGAACCTCGAGGAAGCGATCGCTCAGCTCGGGGCCGGGGCCATCTCGGTGGAGCTCATCGACGTGCTGCGCGACAGCGAGCGCGCGCTACGCGACGGGATCGTCGTCACGCCGACGCTGGTGAGGGCGACGCCGCTGCCGGAGCGCCGCATCATCGGCAACCTCCTTCGATCGACATGACCAACGCCTACGCGGCGTCGGTCTCCGCGTTCGCGAGCGCCGGCAGCATCACCAGTACGGAATCGTCCAGCTCGCGTCCGGCTCCGCGACGATGACCGCGTCCGCGCAGACCGGCGAGAAATACATCGTCTCGAGCGACCGGTCGCTCGGGAGCACCTTCGCGGCCATCGACCCCGCGGCTAGGTCGCGGTCGACGACCGCAAACCAAACGAGGCCCGCCAGCCCCAAGAGGTGCGGCGGGCCTTCTTGCGTCGGCGTCGGCGTCAGCGTCGTCCGCGGATGCCGATGCGGACGAGAGCGTAGGCGCTCGCGGACGTCCGCATGCCGCGGGTCGCGCGAAGCGCCAGCCAGAGCGCGAGCACGAAGGACACGACGACGTTCACCAGCGCGATGAGCACCACGCCGCCGATGGCGAGCGCGATCTCTCCGCGCGTCCCGGCGCCCGCCGACAGCGCGAGCGCCACCGAGCCCGTGCTCACCGTGACGTGCCGGATCTCGACCGGCAGCTGCGCGATGGCGAACGCCGCGGGAATGCCGCCCAGCATGAAGCCGAGCGAGAGGTTCCCGAGCAGCCCGCCGAAGCGCTTCACGACCGACTCGGCATACGTCCGGGCACGCGTCGGTCCGATGCGCTTCATCACGTGCACGTTGGTGGCGAGGCGGTCCGCGAGCTGGGTCACGTTCGTCCAGTTGTCGCCCGCTGCGCCGAGCAGACTGCTCACCCACAAGAAGAGGCCGGTCAGGGCGGCATAGAGCACCGACGGACCGAGCACCGAGTGCGCCGCGATCACGTGCTCCGCCTTCTCCATCGAGATGAGGTGATGACCGAGAAACCGGTAGGCCGCGACGTCGAGAAGGAACGCGAGCGGTCCGACCACCACGACGTTGCCGAAGAGGCCGGCAATCTGCAGGCGAAGCATGGTGCGCCACACCGTGACGAACTCACCGAGACGCGCGCGATGGCTGCCCGCGGCCTGAACGCTTCGCGCGAGCGCCGCCGCGGTGTGTGCGGGCAGCTTGGTCGCGATGGTGAAGTGGAGGAGGAACGCGGCAACGAAGGCCGAGCCGTAGTTGAGCGAGAACGCGAGGCCCTCGTAGAGATGGGGCAGGTGAAGGCCGGCGATGAAGAACTTGAGGATGGTCGCCACGACCATCAGCACGCCGCCGCCGGCGCCCGCCAGGAAGGCCGCACGCCAGGAGGATTGCTCGTCGCCGAGGTACTTGCGACCGACCGTGGCCGCGGCATCGACGATGTTCTGGACGAGCAGGTCTGCGCTGCGTGCGAGCAGTCGCTTGCCGTCGGACGATCGGGTCACCGATCCGATGAGCGCGGCGACGCCGCTCCGCAGGACCCCTTCTGCCGGGTCGTGACGGAGGCTCGCGAGGAGGCCGAGGCGGTCGAGCTGCTCCCGCATGCGTCCGAGCTGGAACGTCGTGTTGAGATCGGCGCCGCGCGCCGCAAGCTCCTCGCGGTGTCCGCTCAGCAACAAGAAGCATTGCTTCACGCGCCCGCGCAGCCCCTCGTAGGCCGCTTTTCCAGCGGGATCGGCATTGAGAGCGAGCACCGCCTCGTAGAGCCCACGGAAAGGAGAGCGCTCCTCCTGCGCGAGGGTTCTCACGCTCGGCGAGTGCGCCTGCGCGACGATCTGGTGCGCGAGGTTCACGAGCGCCTCGCGGAGATCGCGCTCGAGCGCCTGCACGAGCGGCGCATCCACGAGGCTCCTCAGGAGCGGCACGAGCTCGTCCGAGCCGAGCCACTCGACGTCGGTCTCCTCGAAGGCGAGGCCCAGGATCTGACCCGCATCGGTGGTGCGGCACGCGGTCGGCAGGCCGCGGGCGATCACCCAGTCCTTCACCGCGCCGCCGAGATGGAAATGGGCCGGGATCCCGCCGTAGGCGAGCAGCTGCTCGACGTCGGAGCCGCGGACCAGATCGCCGATGGCCCCT
>JAYTZB010000378.1:0-1815 GCA_043742085.1 Polyangiaceae bacterium | reverse complement strand
GAATCTGTGCTCACCCGCGGGACCGTCCATGAAATACGGCCCGCGGTTTGCGACGTCGTCGCCGATCTCGAAGCGTGATGCCGGGTCGTCGTGATCGCCCTTGTAGAGCCGGATCGCGGAGACGCCGCCGCTGCGCGCGTACGCGACGACCAGGCCCGAGGCGGCCTGCTCCGTCTGCTGCAAGCCGATCGCACCATCGAACGTGACCGAAGTCGTGGTCTTCTTGACGACGTCGACGATGTAGAGCGCGTACGGGACGTTCACGCTCGCGGGAACGACGACGGTATCGTTCACGAAGCTCGAAGGTGGCTGCTTCACGCCAGCGAGCACCATCGAGATGTCTTCGGTGGTGCCCGAGGCGGCGTTCCAGCGCCGTACCTTGGTGCCGTTGAGGTCGACGTTGTTGATCTTCTGGTCGAGGAGGATCACGCCGTCGTTCGCGGAGACGAAGTTGTACGCGTAGGGGATCGCCGACGTCACGAGGTCGTTCGCGGCGTTCGTGTGATAGACGGCGATGTTGCCGAAGCTCGGCGTGTCGACGGCAATGAAGGTGTCGGCAGGGATGAAGTACGACCGCGTCTGAGCCTTGAAGGCGTAGTCGATGCGCGCCTGCGTCTGTGCTGCCCACGAGTGGAGCGTTCCGTCGCTCTCCTTCCACACGAAGTGGCTCGACGTGCAGTGCCCGGTCGATCCCTGCGAGGTGGTCGGCCCCGGAAAGCGCTTGGCTTCGAGCTTGGCCTGAACGGCGTCGTAGAAGAGCGGTCCCGTCGGACCGTCGGCGCCGGCGTCGGTACCGGGGCCGCCTTCCTGGTCGGGACCGCCGGTCGTCGAATCCGCGCTCGCTTCGTCGGACGGCACATCGCCGGCCTCTGGGGTGCCGTTCGCGACGCGCAGCTCCGAGCACGCGGACATCGACGCGAGCGCGAACGATCCGACGGCGGCCCCGATCGACAGCGCGAGGATCTCGGCTCTGAGGAAGCGTCGCACGCCTGACGACGGTAGCACCATTCCCGATGCGCAACGTCACCGTTCAGCGCGCGCCAGCGCCGCAGGCGCCGGTCACGAAGTGCTCACGGTGTGCTCACGAAGCGACAGCCGGCGCTATGGCATCTTCGCTCCTCTGAACGCATCAGCGGTCTTCCTCTCCCAGCGCCTCGATCGAAGATAAAGGGACACCAAATGTCATCCATCCGTACTGCCAATTATACAATTCTCTCCGCCTCGTTCGTGGCTCTCTCGTTCTTCGCAACAGGCTGTGCGACCGAAGCCGAGGCTGTTGAAGACGGGCGCGTCGAGACGGCCGCATCGGCGCTCAATGCCGTATGCACCATTGACAACCTTCCGAACGGGTCGGCACTGAGCGCTGCGTGCCAGGGCGTCGCCGTAACTGGGCTCAATCACGAAGTTCACGGTCTTGGAGCCGGCTTCTGGGGCCAAAGTGCATCGGCGCGCTTTCCGCAATTCGATGGAGTGTATACCCCCGAGAAATTCGCAGCATGCGGCGCAGCGTTTGCCAACTTCAACGTCCAGAAGCGGGCCTTCAGCGGCGCAGCGTGGGTCCACGTCACCGGCGCAAAGGTATTCGCCACGCCGGTTCTCATCATCAACCCGGGACAGCCACTGATGATGGGGTGTGACGCAGCACTCTTCTTCCCATTCGAAAATGGCACTCGATTCACTGATGGCTCTGATCAAGCCCTCTTTCAGATCGACACTGGGGGCACTTCCGTGACCGCGAACATGCGCAACAGGGTCACCAGGGACCTCTGGCATTCGCCCATCTGAGCCCGACCCTGCTCTCGGCCGGCCAAGAGA
>JAYTZB010000377.1:0-2777 GCA_043742085.1 Polyangiaceae bacterium | reverse complement strand
ACCTCGAGCGACCGCCGGAGCGCGTCGTCGCCCGCCCGCGTCTCCAGGCGCCCTTCCGGCGCGCTCCCCGCGTTGGAGACCACCAGATCCACGCCGCCGAACACGCGCGAGGCGTGTGCGAACGCGCGGGCTACCTCGTCGCGCTCGGTGACGTCGGCGGTGAAGCGCGCCACCTGCGCGCGCCGGCCCGCGCCCAACGCTTCTTCCGCCGCCTCGACCGCTTGCGCGTCGCGATCGATCAGGAGAGTGTGGGCCCCCAGATCGAGGAGGCGTGCCGCGGTGGCCCGTCCGATCCCCGAGGCGGCGCCGGTCACGATCGCGACGCAGCCACCGAGGGAGAGCACCGGCGCCCGCCCGAGCTTGGCCTGCTCCAGGCTCCAGTACTCGACGTCGAAGAGATCGCCCATGCTCACGGGCGAGTACTTCCCGACGTCCTCGGCGTCGGTCATGACCTGGATGGTGTGCTCGTAGATGTCGGCGGCGATCTCCGCCTCCTTCTTGGTCTTGCCCACGGCGAGGATGCCCACGCGCGGGACGAGGACGATGCGCGGCCACGGGTCGAGCTTCGTGCGCTTGACGTTCTTCGTCGCGCACATCTCCTCGAAGTAGCGATCGTAACGACGCGCGTAGTCGCCGATGTCGCGCTCGAGGCGCGCTGCGAAGGCCATCGGGTCTTCGGGCTCGGGCTTCGTCACGAACATCGCGGTCGGCTTGGTGCGAATGACGTGGTCGGGCGTCGCGCAGCCCCGCTGCACGAGCTCGTAGGCATCGACGCGCTCGAGGAACGCGAGGATCCACTCGCTCGAGCGCACCGCCACGATGGGCGCACGTTCGACCGGCTCTCCGCTGACCGCGGCGAGCGCGCCGCGAACGACCGCGGCGACGCGACCTTCGAGCTCGTCGTCGAGCTCGACCCCGGGAACGTTTGCAGTATGCATGCGATCGGCAGCGAACCGCTCGGCGGCCGTGACCGCCTCGATCATGCGCTCGTAGCTCTCCTTCGCGGTCTCGCCGAACGTGAAGACGCCGTGCCGCTCGAGGACCATGACGGTGGGCGCACGTCCCTCGGCGATGGCTCCGTCCCACGCGCGCTTGCAGGCCTTCGCGAGCCCGAACCCGGGCATGACGTAGGGCACCCACAGGAGGCGCTCACCGAAGACCTCACGGCAGATCTTGGCGCCCTCCTCCTGGTCGGCGATGGCGAGAACGGCATCGGCATGCGTGTGGTCGATGAAGCGCGCGGGGAGCGCGGCGTGCAGCAACGTCTCGACGCTCGGCGTTGGCGCGGAGGCATCGAGGAGCGCGAGGCGCATCTCGTTGACCATCTGCTCGTCGGTCATCGACGGGAGGAGCAGGAGCTGCTCGAGCGCCGCCATGCGCACCGCGGGATGGCCGGGAGGCTCGATGGTGGCGAGGTCCCAGCCCGAGCCCTTGACGTGGAGGACCGGCACCGTCTCGCCGAAGATGGTGCGCGCCTGCGACTTCACGCTGGTGTTGCCGCCGCCGTGGAGGACGAGCGCTTCTTCGGCGCCGAGGAGCCGCGCGGTGTACGTGCGCATCGCGAGCGCCTCGCTCACGTGCGGCGCACGCTCGGCGACCACGCGTGCGGCCTCGGCCTCGACATAACGGCTGTCCATCGCCCCGGGTCATACCAGGGACGGCGCGGGGTCTCTACGCCCGCTACGGTAGAGCAGGCTGGTTGGTGACGACCGCGGTGACGATCAGCACCACCTTGCCGGCGGCGGTGAATTCGACGTCGGTGCTCCCGGGGGTCAGCCCGAAGAAGGCGTAGTCATGGGCGCTGACCACGCCCTCCACCTCGACCACGCGCGGGGCCATCGACTGGAGGCCCATCGCCATCGCCTTGTGGTCGTCGTCGTACGAGACGATGTGCGCGGTGACGACCATGCCGACCGGCACGACGATGCGTGCATAGCTCACGGTTCCCGGGAAGGGCTGGCTTCCCCTCACGTTGGTGATCTCCGTGTGGTCGTAGTCCGCGGCGCAGCCGCTCAGCGCGAGCGCGCCGGCCAGGACAGCCAGGACGGCGGCGCGCAGCCTCACGGCTTCACCGTGATCGGCACCTGCTGCGTGAACGTCCCGCCGGTGGCGACGAGCATCGCGCTGCCCGCGGAGCGAGGCACGATGGTGGCGATGCCGCCCGTCGTGCTCTGCACGTCGGCGACGAGCGGGTTCGTCGAGGTCCACTCGACCTGGAGACTGCCGGCGAGGTTTGCCTTGTTCTGCTGCGCGAACGCGCGGAACGTCTTGCGATCGCCCTGCGAAAGCGAGAGCTCCACGGTGTCGACGGGGACCGGATCGCTGGCGGGCTGATCCGCGGAGTACACGATGAGCGTGTCGGGCTTCGCGACGCGGAGCACGACGTAGTCGACGAGCTGACCCGCGGCGTCCCGCGAAGCGATGGTCGCGTAGCCGGTCTCGAGCGCGACCAGGCCGTTGACGCCGCGCGAGACGAAGACCTCGCTGACCGGCGACACGGTGATGCCGCGGTTGGGGGCGGACTCGTTGAAGTGGATGTCGACGCCGCTCGGGCTCTTCGGCGTGAACGTCACCGCGAACGTGGAGCCGAGCGCGACGGCATCGGGGAACTTCGTGGCGCTGCCGGTGTACTGACCGCAGGCGACGGCGTCGTCGCACGAGAAGTGGAAGCCGCCGTTGCCGAGCTCCCCTGGCTTCACGCCGGGGTCTGTGATGCTGCAGCCGGCCGCGAGCACGGCGGCGAAGAGCGCGGTCACGAAGGGGCGGCAGCGCATCGA
>JAYTZB010000376.1:0-1820 GCA_043742085.1 Polyangiaceae bacterium | reverse complement strand
GTGCGCTCGACCTCACCGCCGAAGTCGGAGTGGCCTGGGGTATCGACGACGTTGATCTTCACGACCTCGCCGTCGGTGTTCTTCCAGCGGACGCTCGTGTTCTTCGCGAGGATGGTGATCCCGCGCTCTTTTTCGAGGTCGTTGGAGTCCATCACGCGTTCGACGGTGACCTCGTTCTCGCGGAACGTGCCAGCCTGCTTGAGCATGAGGTCGACGAGCGTGGTCTTGCCGTGGTCGACGTGCGCGACGATCGCGACATTTCGTAGATGCATAGAGGGTGCCGCTGTTTAGTCGCCGTTACGCGATGCGGCAAGCTCTAGGTCGCGAAGTCTTCGTGATTGCAGAATTGAAAGACGTAGCGCGACCGCTGTTTTCAGGCCGATTCAGCGATCGAGGCCGAGTCGAGCACGCGCTTCTGCATACGCGTCGGTCACGCTGAAGGTCATCAGCTCGCGCGCCTCTGCGGTCCGCGCAATCCACGCCGCCCGCTCCTCGGGGCCGCGCGGCGCGCCTTCTTCGCCCTTCGACCAGGCAATGGCCTCGAGGGCGCCGTTGGGATCGCCGATGGCGAGGAGCGCGACGCGATTGGCCCAGGCCTGCGCGGCGGCGCCGAGGAGGTTGCTCTGGTTGCCGAGCGTGCCTGCTGCTTCGAGCGCAATGACGCCGACCGTGGGATCGAGGTTGCGCGGGAGGGCGGGCACGAGGCGACGCGACATCTCCGACACGCGCTTGGGGTCGACGCCTTGCGGCTGGAAGCTCGGGTTGAACGCCGTGAACAGCGCAGAGACGAGGACGCTCACGTCAGCGGGCTGACCGCGGAGCAGCGAAGACGACCGCGCGAGGATCATCTTCATCGCGCGGATCACGACGAACGCGCGCGCTCGCTCGTTCGACACGTTCATGAGGCCTTCGCCCACGAGCAGCGCGGGCGGATTGGAGCCGAGCGGGATGGCGACGCGACCGAGCTGCGGCGAGACGAGGATCTGCAGCGCGCCGAGACCGACGACGGTGGCGACGGCGCCGACCGTCGTGCCGAGCGGCGTACCGGGCATCAGCGGCGTGGCACGCAGCGCGCGGAGATCGATCGGCGACACGGCATCGAGCGCGTCTCCCGCGCGATGGAAGAGCGCACGAAGCGCCGGGCCGATGATCTCGGGCGCCAGCACGTCGTCGAGGCGCGGATCGACGCCGCGCGCTTCGGCGCCCATGATCTCGATGGCCGACGCCTTGTCACGACCATCGCGACCGCCGCCGTTCGGTCCTTCGACCGCGGCCAGCGTCGCGGCGACGACGCGCGCGGCGTCCTTGCGACCACGGAGCTCGTAGGCCGCGTGCAGCACCTCGAAGAGGGAGGTGACGAAGCGACCGGCCGCGAACGAGCGCCGCGCGTCGCCGGCTGCGCGATCGAGGAGGATCTGCATCGCCGGCATCTGTCGCTGGCGCGCGTAGAACTCCGCCATCGCGCGGAGAGCAACGACCGACGTCGGGAACTCCTTGCGTGCCGACTCGAGGACCTGCTCGGAGCGGCGGGCGTCGCGCGCCGTCGTCTCGTGGATCTGGGCGAGATCGATGAGGCGCTGCAGGCGCTGGCCGGGCTCCTGAGCCTCCGACACGATCGTCTGCTGGATCTCGACGGCCTTCGCGATGTCGCCCTGTCGCTTGTAGATGTCGACGAGCTTCTCGAGCGTGCCGATGTCGCCCGGCGCGCGCTTGAGGACCTCCTTGTAGGCGACCTCTGCGCGCGACAGGTTCACGGTGTGGACGCTGTAGATCTCGCCGAGCTTCTCGTAGATCGCCGACTGCTCGGCGGGCGTGTCGAG
>JAYTZB010000375.1:0-5707 GCA_043742085.1 Polyangiaceae bacterium | reverse complement strand
CCGCGACGTGGGCGGATCGATCTCGCGGCGCTCATCGTCGAGGTCGCGCCCGAAGCGCGGGTCTCCATCGAGCCGGGCAGCGGCACCGAGGTCTACGGCGACGAGGCCGATTTCCGGCGCATGATCCAGGTGCTGATCGGCCACGGCACCGGCGAAGGCTCTTCGGTCACCGTGCGCCGCGACGGCGACGACGTCCGCATCTCGACGACGCTCGGCCCCGACAGCTCGCCGACCGCCGGCACCGAGCGCGCATGGCTCAGCCGCATGGCGGTCCGCTACGGCGGCCGGCATGACCTCGAGGGAGGCAACGAGACGCTCGTCCTTCCCGCCGAGCAGTCCGCGGATCGCACCGAGCGCGAAGCCCTTCGCAAGGAGCTCGACGAGGCCCGCGCGCAAGGCGAGGTCTACGCCCGCGAGCTCGCGGCGGTCTTCGATCGCGGCGAGGAGGTCGCGACCGTGTCCTCGGTGCCTCCCGCACCCGGTCCGCCCGCTGCCGACCGCTTCGCCACCATCACCAAGGTCTGCGCCGGCGTCGCCTCCGAGCTCCGCGCTTCTCTCGGGCCGCTCACGAACGAGCTCGCCTCGCTCCGTCGCCACGAGGTCACCGACGAGCAGCTCGACACGCTCCGCCGGCGCCTCAGCCACACGCAGGAGCTCGTCGCGAGCCTGCGCAGCATCGGCAGCCTCCCCGCGAACGAGCTCGCGACCGAGGTCGACCTCGTCGAGATCGCCCGCGGCGCCGCTCGCGACGGAAACGTCTTCGGCGAGCGCAATCAGGTCAAGGTGGTGGTGAAGGCCCCGGACGGCCAGCGGCTCTACGTCCGCTGCGGAACGAAGGCGGTCGCCGCCCTGGCGCGCGAGCTGGTCGCCCATGCCGTCGCCGCATCGCCCAAGAACGCGGTGGTGGAGATCTCCGTGGCCGACGACTCGGCCGGGCCTCGCCTCGTCGTCGACGACGCCGGCTCTCCGCTGCCGGCCTCTGGAAGGCGCTCGTTTCTGGCGCTCGAGACGCACGCCGGGCAGTACGCGCGCCCGAGCGGCCTCCCCATCTTCATGGCCGCGGAGCTGGCGGCCTGCGTCGGCGGCCGCCTCGAGCTCTCCGATGCGCCCGCGCGCGACGGGGCGGGTGCCACCGCCGGCGGACCCTCGGGCGGCGGTCTGCGCGTCGCGGTCACCTTCGCGAAGACGTGATAACCTAGGGCGCGATGCGTGTCTTGATCGTCGAGGACTCGGACTCGATCTGCCGGATGATCGAGGCCCTGGTCGCGGCCCGTGGCTTCGAGGTGAAGAGCGCCTGCACCGGTGCGCGCGGCCTCGAGGAAGCGTTCGCGTGGAAGCCTGACGTCATCCTGCTCGACATCAACCTGCCCGGCTCGTTCGACGGCCTCCAGGTGTGCACGAAGCTCCGCGCCGACGCCGGCACCAAGGACACGCCGATCATCATCATCAGCGCGATGAACGACGACGAGGTCAAGCGACAGGCCATGACCAACGGCGCGAACGCGTTCTACGAGAAGCCGTTCAGCCCGCTCGCTCTCCTCAAGGAGATCGAGGCGCTCGCCAAGAAGAGCGAAGCGGCGCTGCGCCTCTGACGCCTCCTCAGCCGAGCAGCTCGAGGTTCTTCTTCGCGCGCGCCTCGGCTTCGGTGATGACCGACTTGGCCTCGTCGGCGGGGATCTTCAACTTGGCCGCGAGCTCGGCGATGAGCTTCGACTCGGCGGGGTGCTGCTCGCCGTCCGCGAACGAGAGCAGCACGGCGTGCTGCAAGCACACGCGACGCGATCCCGCGGACAGATCCTGCAGGTTGATGTCGTCGAGGGTCCGCTTCTCCTTCGCGTAGTCCTGGAGGCGCTGCTTCTCCTCCGGCGTCGCCTCGTAGGCGTCGAGGAGGGCGTCGAGCATCTCCTTCTCCTTGGCGGCGAAGTCGCCGTCTGCCCACGCCACGGGAACGAGGGCCTGGATC
The DNA here is from genome assembly GCA_043742085.1 of Polyangiaceae bacterium. Classification (GTDB taxonomy): domain Bacteria; phylum Myxococcota_A; class Polyangia; order Polyangiales; family Polyangiaceae; genus Labilithrix. The sequence continues at coordinate 3,744 of JAYTZB010000375.1, read as the reverse complement.
AGCGCGAAGGTTTCCTCTTGCATGAGCCGGAGGATAGAGCGCCTCGCGGCGTGGTGGGAAGACGCAACCGCCCGGCGCGGTCAGCGAACGAAGATGTCCTGGTAGGCCCACGAGTTGGTGCTCGAGCAGTCGCTGGCGATCGCCAGCCCCGCGGGCCTGGCCAGCGACGCTCGGCGGAGCGCCACGCGCGCGGTCCGCATCGACGAGGTGTAGTCGTCGTGCCAGAAATTCGCGTGAGCGTCGCTGCACTGAAGCGTCCTACCGCTGTACTTCAGGACCGCGCCATTCTCGGCGCGCGCCATGTTCTGTTCGAGATCGAACAGATCGCGGGTGAGGTCGAGGGCGAAGACATTGGTGTCGGGCAGGCCCTGGTCGCCGAAGATGTTCCAGCACGAAACGCCGCCGAAGAACTGGTACGTGGCGCGGATCTGCGTCCACGCGTCGAGCTCGCTGACGATGAAGTAGTGGAAATCGTTGCCCTGCGAGTTGTTGGCGCCGCAGTTCGGCGTCAGGACGTTCACGTTCAGCGTGAGCCCCCCATGGCTGTCGGTGCCGTGCTTCACGTCGACGGTTGCGACGGAGGACGGCGTCAGGTCCTGGCTGCGCTTCTCCTCGATGATCATCGCTGCCGTCACGAGCGTCCAGCCGCCGTCCGCCGTTTCCATGTCGCAGTACGCCGTGAAGGCGCCGCCGTCGGGGGCGCGAAGGGTGTAGGCGCCACTCGGGGCAGTACTGTCCGCCGCATGCAGCGCGCGACACGATGCGGCGGTCGGTGACGCTGCGTCCATCGCGAGGATGGCGGCGTCGGTGAGGGACGAGTCGCCGGCGCCTGTCTCTGCCGATCCGCTCGGGCCAGCGCCGCCGGAGAGGCCCGACGTGCTCACGAGCACCGTGCATGCCGAGGCCACGAAGGCTCCGGCGATGGTTGCCGCGACCACGACCAGCTTTCTCATGCGGCTCACTTGGCGCTGACGGAGACCACGCGATTGCCCTGCGGATCCGGGCTGGCGGCCTGGATTTCCTTCTCGCCGACGTGCAGCCGCTTGCGGAGCTGCGGAGGTCCCGCGAGGAGCACGTCGATGTCGCCGTCGCAGCGGAGCTGCTCGATGCGCGCCTCGGGGCCGAGGCCGGCGAGGAGCCAGACCTCGGCGCCACGCACGTTCGACACGACGTGGACAGTGCCCGGTGAGCCGGAGCCGCCAACCTGGCTGCCCGGCTCGGCGACCGGCCACGCATCGATGGTGCCGGCCTTCGCCTTGGTGGGATCGAGCTGGATGGGGACGTCGATGCGCGGCTTGCCATCGGGCGCCTTGTCCCATGTCGACTCGGCCTTGATGACCGCGCGTCGCGGCGCATAGGTCTCGGCGGTCGCGACGAACTCGAGGCGCGTTCCGACCGGCATCCGCTCGACGTCGAGCGGCGCCTGGCCCATGCGAAGCAGGATCTCGGCGTTGGCGGGGACGTCGCTGACGACGAGCGCGACCTTGCAGCGCGGCGCAGCCGGAACGACGGGCGCTGCGCTCGACGACGCCGTCGCGAGCGGCTTCTTCTTCCCGGTGAAGAACGCCGGCTTGAACATCCACACCGCGATGCCACCCGCGACGAGCACGAAGAGCGTGAGGACCAGCATCGCGAGGCCCGTGCGCGGGGCACGCGGCTGGCGAAAGTTCCCCGTGCGGCCGCCGGTGGCCTTGTTCCGGCGCGACGTCGCTCCGGCAGGAGGCGGCTCCGCTTTTTCGCGTCGACCGGAAGCCGAGAGCGCGGGCGCGGGCGCGGCGGGAGCGGGGATCGGGCGGCCCGGCTGACGCGGCGTCACCGGCCGCTTCAGCGCCGCGTCCATCGCGGCGGCAGCGAGGGCGGGCATGGTCGGCACCGGCGAGTGTCGTGCGTTCTGCATCGCCGCTGCCGGCGCTGGCAGCGGAGTCATCGGCACGAGAGGCGACGGCGGAGCGAGAGCGTTCGACGGCGGCATCGCCGAGGAGGCGGGAGGGATGAGGCCCGGCCCATGGCTCGGCGGCGCGGTGCCCGCCGGAAGTCGCGCGGTCGCTGCACCGGGTCCGGGCGCGGGCGCAGGCGGCGCGACGGGCGCGCTCGCGCTCGGCTCGGAGAGCGCAAGGAGCGCCTCGACGCTGTCGCCCTCCGAGTCCTGCCGCTTCGGTAGGCCCTTACCGACGTCCTTCGTCAGCTCGGCGAGCGTCGTTGCGTCGGGCGGCGCAGGCGTCGGATCGAGACCGGCGATGGCCTTCAGGTCGTTTCGCACCTGCTTCTCGCCGACATTCGAGACCTCGAACGTCGAGAGCAGCGAATCGACCTCGTCGCCTCCGAAGAGCTTGTCGATCTCGGCGCGCTCCGCAGCGGCCGAGCCCGGCGGGCCCGCGGGCGCGCTCTTCACGCGCTGTGGCGGCCCGACGACCGGCGGGCTCGACGATGCCCCGAGGCGTGCTGGCGGCGGCGGAAGCGGAGCGCCGGCGCGCGGCGGAGGCACCGGCGGCGGACCACCGGCGCGAGCGCCCATGGACGGCAGGGGAGGCGCGAGCGGCGGCGCGACGAGGATGGCGGGCGGCGCCGGCGCCGGCGCAGGTGCCGGTGCCGGTGCAGCGGCGACCGGCGGCGCAGGCGGCGTTCCTGCGACGGCCGGAGCGACGAACGGGGGCGGCGGAGACAGCCCCGGCGGCGCGCCGAGCGTGCCGGGATGCGGCGGAGGCGTGAGCCCCTGGCTCGGCACGCTGGGCTTCGCCGGATCCGGGACGACGCCCGGCATGTTGAGGCTGACGATCTCCGGCGCGTTCATCTGCGCGGCGATCTCGGCGAGCTGGTTCGTGCGCTTCGCGGTGAGCACCTCGTCGGAGAAGCTCGCGAAGCTTCCGCGCGGCCCTGGCGGCGCATCGGGCCCGCTCATGACGTCGTCGGGCGAGGACTCCCGGGGAAGCGAGCGCGGCGCAGCGGGGCGGAGGACCGGCGGAGGCACAGAGGCGTTGCGACCGACACCGAGCGTCACGCGCTTCACCTCGCGCGCGAGCCGCGCGAGAGCACGCCGGCCTGCCGCGCGATTCACGGGGATGAGCGCGGCTTCGAGCTCCGAGACGAGCGCCGGGAGGCCCGCTCCGGCCTTGCGCCGTGCGGAGGCGGAGAGGGCCGGGGTCGCCGAGCCGCTGGCCTCGAGGAGCTTCGCGAGGATGCCGCGCACGCTCGTCTCGGCATCTCCTGCGGGCGCGCCGCTCTTCGGACGGACGAGCGCGACGGTGCCCTCTTCGCTGATGTAGACGGTTCGCGGATCGACCGGTCCGCCGGTCGCCTGGCTGCCGTCCGCCACCTCGAGCGTCAGGTACCCCGCCAGCTCGGGGGCGAGCGGGACGCGCTTGGCCTCGACGACCGTGAACACGTCCTCGAGCGTGACCGAGGCTTCGAGCGTGCTCATGAGCCCGCGCTCCGTTCTACGTGCGGGCGCATCGGAATGCCGGCGGCCGCGAGGAACGCCTTGGCCTCGCCGACGCGATAGGTCCCGTCGTGGAAGATGGACGCCGCGAGAACGGCGCTGGCGTGACCGAGCAGGATGCCGTCACGCAGATGCTCCAGCGTTCCTGCACCGCCCGAGGCGATGACCGGCACGGACACCGTCTCCGCGATCACGCGGAGCAGCTCGATGTCGTATCCGCTGAGTGTGCCATCGCGGTCCATGCTGGTGAGCAGGATCTCGCCGGCGCCTAGCTCCGCGACTCGTTCTGCCCACGCGCGAGCCGAGAG
>JAYTZB010000374.1:0-1932 GCA_043742085.1 Polyangiaceae bacterium | reverse complement strand
GGCGACGAGAGCGCCGACCACGCGGCCCGCGCGTCGGCCAGCGCAGCCTCGGTGGGATAGCTCGCGAGCGTGAGGCTCACGCCGAGCCAGCCCTTGTCGTGCGGGTAGTCGCAGGCCTCGGCCTCGAGCTGCATCGTGGCCAGCGCGAGGGCGCTCGCGAGCTCGCGGGTCCGACGCGCGCGCAGCATGACGAGGAGCATCGCCGGCGCATCCTCGGTGCGCTGCCATGCGCTCTCCACGCTCGTCGGATCGAGCGACACGTCGAGCGACGCGTCGAGCAACACGCCGACCGGCGCGCTAGCGATGCTGGCGACGATCGCGCCTAGCGGGTCGGTCTCGTGTGCAAAGCGTTCGATGCGACGGTGCGCCCAGGCCTCGTGTCGGGCCTCGGCCGCGGCCGGCGAGCCGGGCGGCGGAGCCTCACGACGAACGCCCCCGTCGCCAGGAAACGGCAGCACGTGATCGTGCGTGCCGAGCCAGATCGCGTCCGGAATGCCGTCGGGGAATGCCGAGCAGCGATCACTCTCCAGCGATGCCCACACGAAGTGGCGACAGCCGTGGCACTGGAGGCGCGAAGACACCGCCGCCAGGCTAAATGGTCTGGCTCCACAAGCGAAGCGCTGCATACGCGCGCCAAGGACGCCACGCCTCGGCGCGCTTCGCGAGCGCCGACGGCGTGGGGCGACCCGCGCTCGTCTCCAGCGCTCGGAGCAGACCGAGGTCGGCCGCCGGAAAGGCATCCGGCTCGCGCAACGCGCGCATTGCGATGTACTGCGCGGTCCACGGACCGATGCCGGGCAGCTCGCAGAGCTTGGCGATCGTCTCCTCGAGCGTGTCGCGGGAGCGGATCAAGCGCGGGTCTGCGGCGACAGCCGAGGCAAGCGACTTCAGCGTGGCGGCGCGTGCTCCGGTGAGACCGAGCCCGTCGAGATCGGCCCTGGCCATCGCAGCAGCCGTGGGGAACAGCACCGCCGCGCCGCCCCGCGCACGCCCTCCGCCGAGCGGCTTGCCGAGCGCAGAGACGAGTCGTCCGGAGAACGTCGTCGCCGCGCGCACGCTCACCTGCTGGCCGAGGACCGCGCGCACCGCGAGCTCGAAGGGGTCCCACGCGCCGGGGACGCGCAGGCCCGGTCTCGCGGTGACGCGGCGTGCGAGCTCCTTGTCGCGAGCGAGGTGCTCGTCGACGGCAGCGATGTCGGCGTCGAGATCGAAGAGCCGTCGCAGACGCGCGACGATGGCCCCGAGCGGCTTCACGTCGCTCGTGTGAATGACGGCGAGGAGCACATTCTCACCGGCCACGGGCCGCACCTCCAGGGTGCCGGTCGCGCCCTCGAGCGCGAACGTGCGGCGATACCCCTGGTCGTCCACCGCCTCCACGCCGGGGATGGCACGCGCGCCGAGGAACGCGATCATCGCCGCCCAGTCGTAGGGCGCGGCGAACGGCAGCTTCAACGCGATGCCCGCGCTGAGATCGCTCTCGGGTCGCTTCTTCTTCCGCAGATCGCTGGGCGTTCGCCCGTAGGTCTGGTGGAAGACGTCGTTGAAGCGGCGCACGCTCCCGAAACCGGACGCGAGCGCGATCTCCGTCATCGACAGCGCGGTCTCGGTGATGAGCTTCTTCGCGAACAGGATGCGGTGCGCCTGTGCCACCGACACGGGCGACGCGCCGACGTAGCGATCGAACAGCCTCCGCAGGTGCCGCGCGCCGACGCCGAGCCGATTCGCGAGCTCGTCGGCACCGCCGTCATCGAAGCCTCCCTCGGCGATGAGACCGAGCGCGCGCGACACCGTGTTCGCGGAGCCACGCCAGCCTGCGAGGCCAGGAGCCACCTCCGGCCGGCAACGCAGGCACGGCCGGAAGCCCATCTGATGCGCGGCGCCGGCGCTCGGCAAGAAGATGCAGTTGTCGATCTTCGGGATGCGCGCCGGGCA
>JAYTZB010000373.1:0-8179 GCA_043742085.1 Polyangiaceae bacterium | reverse complement strand
GCCAAGCGCGTCGCCACGTTCTTGCAGCTGCGCCTCGCCGCCACCGAAGACGGCGACACGTACGGCGCCGCGTATTCGCAGGCGAGAGCGATGACCGATGCGCTCGCGCGCGAGCATCGCGATCCCGTCTCGCGCGAGGATATGCGCCATCTCCTCGACAGCGTCGTCCGCGGCGCCGAGAGCCTCACGCTCACCGTCGAATGCGCGGGACGGATCGATCACGTCGATCACCCCGCCGCGCTCCTTGCGCCCGCGTACACCGTCGTCTTCTGGTCCTTCGTGGGCGGGACGGAGCGTCGCCCGGCGCGGCCGCCCTGGCAGCGCGCCGAGCGAGCCGCGCTCGAGGCGGCCGGGGTCGTGTTTCCCGATCCGGGGAAGCTCCTGTCCGTCGAGTCGGAGTCGTGGCGCCGCGGGATCCTTGCCGCGCGTGCGCGTGTGATCTTCGTCGTGCCGTCGACCATCAAGGGCACTGCGGTGGCGGCGCATGCGACGTGGGACGAGGTCGCGGCGCGTCTCGGCCTCGACGACGAGAAGGCTGCCGCGTGTCTCACGCGCTCGCCGCAGGGCATGCTGACAGGGCGCGAGGAGGCGCTCGTCCCTCTGGCGGATGTCGCGCCGCTGCCGCTGCCCGAAGCGCGTCACGCCTGGGCGCTGCCGGTCTCGCGCCTCGCCGCAGACGGGCTTCTCCAGACCTCGGCGACCGCGCTCGATGTGCTCGCGAGCTGTCCGCTCCGTTTCGTGCTCGCGCAACATGCAAAGCTCCGCGCCGGAGCGCTCGCGAAGGTGGCCGGCGGTCCGCTGCTGAACGGAAGCCTGGGCCATCGCCTCGTCGAGGAGCTTCATCGCGAAAACGCGTTTGCCCTCGAGAACGACCAGCTCGCTGCGCGCGCCACCGCGGTGCTGAGCACGCTCCTCGAGACCGAGGGCGCGACCCTTCTCCTCGAGGGCGCGGGCTTCGAGCGGGCGCAGCTCGTTCCGCAGCTCGTGAGCGCGATGCTCGAGCTCCGGCGCTACCTCACGAGCAGCGGGTGGCGCATCGCAGCCGTCGAGGAGGTCGTCGAGACGTCGTCCGCCATCGGCACGCTCCGCGGCCGCCTCGACGTGCGCCTCGTCAACGACGGCGGCAAGCAAGCGGTGCTCGATCTCAAGTGGGGCGAGGCCTCCTACCGCGCGCTCGTCGAGGGCGGCCGCGCGGTGCAGCTCGCCGCCTACGTGCGCGCGATCCACGGGACGGGCAGCAAGCACTCGCTGCCGCCGGCGGGATACTTCGCGCTCGGCTCGGGCAAGGTGATCACCGCCGACGCGCGCATGAACGCGGCGCGGACGCTCGAGGGTCCGACGCTCGACGACACGTGGAGGCGCGTCGAGAAGACCGCGCGCGCCGTGCAGGCGAGCCTCCGTGACGGCAAGGTGTACGTCGCCGCGACGAAGCGCGCGCCGGCGCTCCTGCAGGCGCTCGCCATCCCGGAGAGCGAGCAACCCACGCACTACACGCTCGGCAAGCCGGGCGACGCGTGCAACTACTGCGACTACCCCGCGATCTGCGGCAAGGCCTGGGAGGCGGTACGATGAGCGCGTCGAGCAACGAGGCGCGCGGCATCACGATCGTCGGTGCGAGCGCGGGGAGCGGCAAGACGTATCGCCTCACCGAGGTGGTCTCGGACGCCATCAACCCGGCGGGCACCCATCGCCTCGGCCTCGAGAGCCTCGTCGCGGTCACGTACACGCGAAAGGCGCACGCCGAGCTCGCCGGACGGATCCGTCGCACGCTGGTCGGCGCCGCCGCGTTCGACGAAGCCATGCGGCTCCCGCTCGCGTACCTCGGCACCGTCCACGCCGCGTGCCTCCGGCTCTTGCAGGAGTTCGCGCTCGACGCTGGGCTCTCCCCGAACGTGGACGTCGTCGCGGAGGACGCGGGCAAGCTCCTCCGGCAATCGCTCGAGGCGTCGCTCGCGCCCGACGCGCGCGTTCGGCTGGAGAGCCTCGCGGCGCGCTTCAAGCTGCGCTGGGACGCGAAGATCAAGCGCACCGAGTGGCTCACGCCCGTGGCCGACATCATGGACCTCGCGCGAAGCAACCGTATCCCGCCGGACGACCTCGCGCGGATGGCCGAGCTGTCGGCGGCGGGGCTGATCGCGCTCCTTCCGACGACGGCCGAGAAGGACGGCGACGCCATCGACGACGCGCTTGCGCGCGATCTGGCGACCGCCGCAAAGACGCTCGCCAAGGCGAACGACGGCGTCAAGGCGACGAACGACGCGATCGATCTCTTTGCCGACGCGACGCGGCAGCTCCGCGATGGCGGCCTCGACTGGCCGACGTGGGGAAAGCTCGCGCGCGTGAAGGCGAGCGCGGGCGCCGATCCGCTCCTGGCGCAGCTTCGGGAGACGGCTTCGCGGTACGAGGGGCATCCGCGCTTCCGCGCCGAGCTTCGTGAGCTCACGCTCGCGATCTACGACGCGGCGCGCGTCGGGTTGTCGTCGTACCAGACGTGGAAGGAGCGACGTCGCGTCGTGGACTACGTGGACATGCTCGATCGCGCGCTCGATCTCGTCTCGCATGCGCGGGTCGAGGGCGAGCTCCGTGAGCGACTGAAGCTCGCCGTGGTCGACGAGTTCCAGGACACGAGCCCGATCCAGCTCGCGCTCTTCATGAAGCTGCACGGCCTTGCGGAGCGCTCGGTGTGGGTCGGCGATCGCAAGCAGTGCATATTCGAATATGCGGGCGCCGATCCGCTCCTCATGGACGCGGTCGCGAAGTGGGTCGTGACCGCCGGTGGGCAACAGGATGCGCTGAGCGTGAACTACCGCTCGCGGCCGGAGCTGGTGCACGCGTGCTCGGAGCTCTTTGCGTCCGCGCTCGCGCGGCATGGCTTCTCGCGTGACGAAGTCGTGGTGAGCGCTCACCGGAAGACCTGCGACAAGCTCGCGAAGCTTCCGCCGTTCGGGCTGTGGGCGCTCGGCACGAAGAACCAGACCGACGACGCCGCGGCGCTCGCTTCGGGCGTGGGTCGCATGCTGGCGGACCCGAAGGCGACGCCGGTCGTGGACCGGGCGACGGGAGAGGTACGCGACGTGCGGCCGGGCGACATCGCGGTGCTGGTCGCGACGAACAAGGAAGCGACGGCGCTCGCCGACGCGCTTCATGCGGTGGGGATCCGCGCCGCGATCGCGCGTCCGGGCCTCCTCGCGACGCCCGAGGGCGTGCTGATCGATGCCGCGCTCCGGTGGCTCCTCGATGACACGGACACGCTCGCGGCGGCGAAGATCGACGCGCTGCTCGGCTTCGGTGGCCGCGCGCCGGACGCGTGGCTGGATGATCTGCTCCCGCGCGAGCCGGCGACGGGCGAGGCGGCGGCGTCCGGCGATGTGGCAGCGTCAGGCTGGCGAGCGGCGCTCGCTCCGGTGCGCGAGCGACTGCGCGCGCTGTCGCCGTCGGAGGCGCTCGAGCACGTGCTCGCGTCGCTCGATGTCGTGCATCTGTGCGCGCGCTGGCCGGATGCGCCGCAGCGTGTGGCGAACCTCGATGCGTTGCGGGGGATCGCGTCGGGCTACGAGGATCGCTGCGACCAGGAGCGGGAGGCGGGCACGGTCGCGGGGCTTCTTCGCTACTTCGACGACATGAGCGCCACGATGCTTCGCCGCGACGAGGTGATCGCCTCGGACGATCAGCATGTCCCTACCGACGACGGCGCGGTCATCGTGTGCACGTACCATCGCGCGAAGGGGCTCGAGTGGCCGGTCGTCGTGATGTCGAGCCTGGACCGCGCCACGCGCCGCGACGCCTTCGAGGTGTGCCCGGAATCCGACGGCGCGACGTTCGACCCGAAGGATCCGCTGGCGGGCCGGTGGATCCGCTACTGGCCGTGGCCGCTCGGCCAGCTCGAGTCGGTGCCGCTCGCCGACTACGCGGAGGCGTCGGCCGAAGGCACGTGCGTCGCGGCGCGCGAGGAGAAGGAGAGGGCGCGTCTCCTCTACGTCGGCTTCACGCGCGCGCGTGACCATCTCGTGCTCGCGACGCGGGTGAAGGTCGGCAAGGCGACGAAGAAGGTGGCCGAGAGCACGTCGGCGTCATGCCGGTGGCTCGACGCGCTGGCGAACGGGGCAGGGGAGCCGCTGCTCACGCTCCCGGCGGGCGCGGCGGACGGCGCGCGAGAGAAGCTGCGGATCGTGACCGACAAGGGCAACGCCCTGGAGGTCGAGGCGAGGGTGTGGAGGCTGAACGGGGATGTCGCCGCGGACGAGAGCGCGAGCGCGGGCGCGGCAGGCGAGCGGCGCTGGTTCGCGCGCCCGGTGGCGCCCGCGGTCGCGCCCGTCGTGGCGTATCGGATCTCGCCGTCGAACGCTGCGGCGGACTGGCCGGAGCTCGTGCTCCCGACGATCGGCGAGATCGTGACGCTCCCCGCGGCGATGCCGCTCGACGGGAAGGTCGCCGAGTACAACGTCCTTGGCGACGCCGTGCACGCGTTCTTCGCGGCCGACGTGGAGGGCCTCAGCGCGGAAGAGCGCGTCGCGCGCTCGCGGCGCCTGCTCGCGGCCGCCGGCCTGGTTGGCGTGGTGCGGGCGGAGGCGCTGGTCGAAGCGAGCGATCGGCTTCGCGCGTTCGTCGACCAGCGATGGCCGGGCGCGGTATGGCATCGCGAGGTCGGCATCGATGCCTGTATCGAGACGGCGCACGGCGAGCGGCGCGTGGCGGGCATCATCGATCTCTTGCTCGAGACGCCAGGCGGCTACGTGATCTTCGACCACAAGACCTTCCCGGGCCGCGGTGAAGCCGCACTGCGCGCGAAGATGGTCGAGTTCACGCCGCAGTTCGCCGCCTACAGCGCAGCGCTCCGGAAAGTGTCAGCGCGCGATGTGATTGGTTGCTGGGTCCATCTGCCCGCCGCGGGGGCGCTGGTGGAGCTCGGAGCGTGATGGCGCTTGATGACCGCGCGGCGGTCCGAGGGCACTCGTTGCCGCGCGCGGCGGGCGAACCCGCCACTCCACGGGCATCTCGAGCGATGAATTCGAAGATCGCCTCTCGTGCCTCCGCCATGGTCGCGAGGCGCCGCGTTTGGACGCCGCCATGATCATTCGAAGTGGATCTCTCGTGATGTCCAAGCTGAGAAATGCGCTTGGGATGGGCTCGCCAGAATTCGTCTGCCTCAGCGAGGAGTACCTGGAAGAGGCGATCGAGCTCGCGACGCGCGTCTTCGTGAAGAGCGAGCCCCTGACGGCGCACCTCGAGGTCACGATGGATGAGGCGAGGCCCCTGATGGCGGCCGTCTGCAACGCGGCCCTCGTGGACAGGACCGGCTTTCTCGCCCTGGATCCCGAGAGCAAGCGCGTGGTCGCGTTCTTGATGGCCAAGGACTTCACGACGCCCCTCGTTGGCGAATTCGCCCCGAGGCTCGCGCCGATCTTCCACCTTTTGGGTCTCATGGAGGAGGAGCTCCTGCGATCCCGGTCCGTGAAACGGGGCGAGGTCTGCCACGTCTTCATCGTCGGCGCGTCGTCCTTCCGGGCGCCGCGCAATCGCGTCGCGAGGTTCTTGAGCCGCGGCCGTCTGGCGTTGCAGCTGGCGCGCGCGGCAAAGGATTTTCTGCGTATGGTCGGGTACAGGAAGCTCTATTGCGAGTGCACCCACGCCGGCAGCCAGCGCTTGCCGGCGCTCTTCCCCCATCGCGTCGTGTCGGAGATCAGGTATGCGGACTACGTCTTTCCTGGAACCGGAGAGAAGGTATTCGCGGGGATCGCTCATGAGAAGTGCGTGGCGTATCTCGTCGAAAACTGACGCCAAGCCCGCTCGCTTCGCGGTGCCGCTCCGGTACGCGTTCACGTTGGCGGCCTTCGCGCTGCTTGCTGCCGGCTGTGGGAAGAAGGCGGTGCCGACGTCGGCAGATCCGCCGCCGGCCTCGCAGGAAGCCTCCGCCGGCCCGCGGATCATGCCCGCCGTCGGCGCTGACAACGACCAGCTCTTGCCCGATGTTCCTGATGGCTACACGGCATGCACCAAGACCGTGTTCGACCCTCGCATCGACCCCACGTCCGCCGCTCAGCGCAGCGATGCCTGGCAGGCCGATGCCGCTAAGCTTCGACCGTCGCTCGATCCCGTCGACGTGCGTGCGGCGTTCGGCCCGCCTGACGACGACCACACGCCCGACGACCAGCGGCCGGAACGCATGGCGCGCTTCACCCTGGCGCAGGGCGTGGTCGAGATGCGATTTCCCGGACGCCTCTCGAGGATTCGCACCGCTCGCCGCGCCGCGCAGCCGGAGTATGGGCGCGGACCCGCGGACGCCTACGACTACGTGCTCGCGCCGCTCGGCGTCGAGGCGCGGGTGTTGGTCGGAGAAGGCTGGATCTACCGCGGTAAGGGCCCCGTGGACGAGGGCATGGAGGTCGACGTTTTCCTCGTGAAGGAGAGTGTCGAGGAGACCGCGCAAACGCTCGGCAAGCACGTCGCGCACGCGGTCGCCGCGATCACGTGCGCCATCGAGGAAGGCCGCCACCAGCGCGGCGCTTATCGCGTTGCCGCGACGACCGAGCCTGACGGCGCGGCCTTCATCGAGCTGGGTGCGACGGCGGGCAGCCTCTGCGTGCCGGGCGATCGATGGGGCGAGCTCGTCGGCATGCGCCGCGTGGGAGACGTCACGGTGGTGATGGCGTGCAAGGTCGCCAGCGAGGCCTCGAGCGCGCTGTGCAAGAGCACCCTTCGCGCCGCGCGCCGTCGGTGATCTTCCCAGGGCAGAGCGTCAGGGCAGAAAGCGCTAGCGCCTGCTCGCCTGCTGGTAGCACGTTCCGATCGGGCCGAAGTCCAGCGAGAGGTCGCGCTCGATCTCTCCGCACGGGATGGACTGGATGCACTTCGCGTACACCTCCTCCCGCATGGGATCGGCGAAGTCGCGCCCGCACGAGCGGATGCACTCGGGATCGGAGAACGAAGGCGCACAGGCCCGGAAGCGATTGCAGACCCCGGCGCAGTCCGCCGTGGTCGGCGCGTTCGAGGGGTTCGCGCCTGGAGTTGGTGAGGGCGCGCCGGTCGGCGTCGTCGTGCTCGGAGGCGCGGGGTCGTCGACCCTGCCTCCACAAGCCGCGCACGCGACGCACGCGACAACTGCGAAAAAAAGCAGCGCGTGACGCATCGCAGGTTCTTAGCACGTGCTCGGCGCCATGGCCGCGCGTGCAATGGCCGATCGCGACAGGTAACGTGGGAATGAAGCAATGAAGGCCGGCGCGATCCTCGGGTTGCTCAAGCAGACCGTCAACGAGTGGCTCGATGATCGCGGGTTCACGCGCTCGGCGAGCCTCTCGTACTACACCGTGTTCTCGATCGCGCCGCTCTTGCTCATCGCGACGGCGGTGGCGAGCTTCGCGTTCGGTCGAGAGGCCGTCACCGGTCAGCTCCAGAGCGAGCTCGAAGGCATGGTCGGCGAGAGCGGCGCCAAGGCCATCCAGGAGATGATGAAGAGCGCGAGCAAGCCTGGCGCAGGCATCGTCGCCACCATCCTCGGAGTCGCGATGGTCGTCATCGGCGCGACCGGCGCCTTCGTCGAGCTCCAGGACACGCTCAATGACATGTGGGGCGTCGACAAGAATAAATCGTCCGGCATCATCGGCTTTCTCCGCGCGCGCTTCGTCTCCCTGGCCATGGTGCTGGTCATTGCATTTCTGTTGCTCGTGTCGCTCGTCGTCTCGACCGGCCTCTCCGCGGTAGGCGCGTACTCGGCGCAGGTCCTGCCGGCCTGGCAGATCACGCTTCAGATCGTGAACCTCGTCGCCTCGTTCCTGGTGATCACGCTGCTCTTCGCGGCCATCTACAAGGTGCTGCCGAACGTGAAGATCGCCTGGAGGGACGTCTGGCTCGGCGCCGCCGTCACCTCCGTCCTCTTCAGCATCGGCAAGCTCCTCATCGGCCTGTATCTCGGCAAGAGCAGCGCGTCGTCGAGCTACGGGGCGGCGGGCTCGTTCGCGGTGCTCCTCATCTGGATCAACTTCAGCTCGATGATCCTCTTCCTCGGCGCCGAGTTCACCCAGGTGGTCTCCCGTGCGCGAAGGGGCATCAAGGACAAGGGCGGCAGCGAGGTGGTGCCGGCGCCGACGGCGCAGAGCGTCGAGGCGCAGACGTTGCCGAGGAACGATGTCGATCCGCTCCCCCCGAAGGAGACGAAGGACGGCGCGATCCCCGGCGCGTAGCG
>JAYTZB010000372.1:0-7694 GCA_043742085.1 Polyangiaceae bacterium | reverse complement strand
AACTCGTCTTCGTCCCACGCGAGCTCGGTGAGCACGAGCGAGTCGAGCGAGCCCTTGTTGCCGAGGCCGGCATAGCCATGGACGGCATGCGTGCCGGTCGCCTTCGCACGATGCGTCTCGAGCACGCTCGGGAGCAGCTCGAGCGAGAAATTGACGATGTCGTTCGCCGCCGGGCTCGAGATGGCCGCGAGCAGATCGACGTGCGCGAGCGCGCCGGCCGCGGTCGACTCCGGCCCCAGCATGCCGAGCAGACGGAGCGTGTCGAGATCGAGCGCGTCGGCAAGCGTGAGGACGTGCAGGCGCGAGCGGACGAGCGCGTCGAGCGCGGCCATCTCGAAGTTGCGCTGCACGGCACCGAACAGCGCTGCGAGCTGGTTGTCGATGTCGCGGACCATCTCGGGATCCTGCGGCAGCGTCGCGGGGTACGGAGCCTTCACGGTGGTGCGCTGCACGAGCGAGCCGAGGACGCGCGCCAGCACCACCACGACGAGGTCGTCGTTGAGCCGCATGCTGCGCGCGCGCGCGCTGGCATCGCTCTGCGAGACCTCACCGAGCACGCTGCGATACGTGGCGAGCAGGTCGGCCGCGCGCGGGACGCGGGAGGTCACCGCGTCCATGCCGGGACGCGGGCCGATCTCGAGCTGCTCCTTCGGCGCGGCGTAGAGCAGCCCGAAGTCGTGGACCATGAAGAACGGGATGTGGAGCCCGAGGCGCGCGAGATCCCGGTACCAGCGGATGGCGCGGACCACCATCATCGGCGAGGCCGCGCGCACGCCCGACAGCGCCAGACCGCCGAGCGGTCCGGTGACGACGGGGTCCTTCGCGAGGGCTGCGGAGACGGGCATCGGCCGGCCAGGATAGCGCTGTGATAGGGTCGCGGGCCAGGATGGTCGCCTTCGCAACGATGCGGCGCCTCGGGACCGCGAAGCCTCGCGCGGGCACGCTCCTGCTCGTCGCGAGCGTCGCCGGCATCATCGGCATCGGCCAGAGCGGCTGCAGCAAGGACGACACGAGCTCCGTGCGCGCTTCACGTCGCGGCGAGGTCTGTCAGGTCGCGAGAGACTGCGAGGACGGCCTCTTCTGCGCCCCCGTTCCGAGCGGCAGCGGCGGCATCTGCGTGACCGGGAGCTTCAAGATCGCGAAGACCACGAAGTCGTGCAACCTCATCGAGTGCGCCGGCGCGAGCGACTGCTGCACCAACACCGACGCCGTTCTCTGCGCGCAGCTCCGCCAGACCTGCAGCGCCGACGCCGGCTTCGCGTCGGAGCAAGCGTGCGCCGAATTCCTGCGGCAGTGCGGCTGCGTGAACGGCACCATCGACTGCCAGCTCGGCAAGTGCGTCACGCATTGCAACGGCGACGGGGACTGCGCGCTCGACAGCTCGGGCGCCGCTCCACACTGCACGGGCGGGAAATGCGTGCAATGCGCGAGTGACAACGATTGTGGCGGAGGCCGCACCTGCGTGAGCGGCGGATGCCAGGCGGCGTGCACCAACGACGGCGCGTGCAGTGGCTTCGATCGCTGCGTCTCCGGTCACTGCATCCCCTCGGGATGCCAGTCGGATCGCGAGTGCGTTGCCGCCACGCGCAACGTCGACTCGCGTTGCGGGACCGACGGTAAATGCATCGTACCGTGCGAGACCGACCTCGAGTGCGGTAGCCCGACGAGCTTCCAGTTCTTCGCGTGCATCGACAAGCAGTGCACCTACGTCGGCTGCGAGTCCGACAAGGACTGCCGCCTCTTCTTCACGGGGCCGTCGGACGCGAGCACGCTGCCGAGCGGGCAGCTCGCGGCGTGCCAGGACAACGGCGTCCTCGGCAACGTCGTGCGGCCGCCGCAGTGACGCGCCCACGCGCGCGTCTACGAGCGTCTGCGCGCGTCTACGGGCCCGAGCGGCCGCTGTTGCTCTTCGGCGCCCGGTACACGCGACCGTTCGCGCGGGTCCAGTAGAGGTAGGTGGCGTCGACGGCGAGACCCCCGAGGTCGGTGGTGAGTTTGGTACCGCCGAGCCCGCTGCGAACGAACGTCGGCGTCTGCCCGGTGGCGGCGACGGTCTCGTAGATCACCCACGCGCCGTTGCCGTCGTCGCCCACGCCGATCCAGTACACGTTCGAGAAGGGATCGGCGGTCACGAAGCGGATCCCGTTCACCTTGGAGAGGCCGTCCGCGAGCTGCGCTCCGCTCGGTTGCTTGGCCGTGGATCGCGTGACGCGGGTGCCGCCGACAGCGTCGATCCACGCGAGGAACGTGGGGCCCAGGCTGAGTCCGAACGGCGTCGTCTGGCCCGTCGCGAGCGTCGTGAGCTCGGGGATGCCGCCGTCGACGTCGGCGGCGCGCGGCGTGCTGAGGATCTTCACGTGACCCGGGACGACGTCATCGTCCTCGGTGAAGTAGAACCGCTGCGTATCGACGGCGAGCGTGGTGCCGGCCGGCAGCACGTGCACGATCGACGGCGCCGAGGGGTCACCGCCGTTCACCGGCCATGCGTAGATCGCCGTACCGGCGTCGAGCGCGGCGCGGCAGTAGACGTTCAGTGCGTCGCTGGCGAGCGCGAAGCACGGCGGCGCGACACCGAGCAGAGTTGGGGTCAGCTGTCCAGCCGGGATCACCCAGAGCGAGTCGTCGTCGGCGTACTGGAAGACCGCGTGCCGATCGACATGGAACGAGCGAATGATCCGGGTGGGCTGGACGATCTCGCCGAATCCTCCTGACGCGAGGTAGCCCCCGGCCACGCCGGAAAACGGGCCGCCCAGGGAGAAGCGCCAGTACGCATACCCGCCCGTGACGCCGATCTCCATCGCTTGAGAGCCCGGCGTGCTCGGAACGAAGAGCACGTCGAGGTCGGCCTCGTCCGGCGGTGCCGCGTCGAAGCCCGGCAGCGGCGGATCGTCCTCGAACGTCGCGGTGACGGCGTATGCGAGCGACACGCTCGTGAACGGCGCACACTCCTCCTCGTGACCGCGCGGCGGCGTTCCCGTGGTCGCGCCGAAGGGGACCAGGATGGTTGTCACACGATCGAAGGCCGCGGGCACCGACGCCTTGCGGGTCATGGGGCTGCACTCGGACGGGCCGCGTGCCCGCACCCCGAGATCGCTCTCGGCGAAGGACCAGCCGACGAAATGCGCGCGGCTCGTTCCCTCTGCAATCAGCGTGATCCCTCCGTCGCCGCCGTCCACGTTCGCGCTGGGCAGGAGGATCCGGGCGAAGCAGGTGCCGGGACAGTCGATGGCGGCGGGCGCGGTCGTGACCCGACCGCGGCCGACGATGCTGAGCGAGATCTCCGCGCCGTACGTCCCCGCGGGAACGTCACTCGACGCCGTGCCGTCACCGCTGCACGCCGCCAACACCGCGACGATCATCGTCGCCAGCACCGACGCGCACGCGACGAGGCGGAGGATCCATCCCCAGGTGCGAATCGCTCGGGGCATCGTGCCTCGGCGCGCTGTCGTTGGTTGCCGCTGCACGTTTCTCTCGCTCTCCCCGGACGCTTGGCCAGTGTACCATTCCGCCATGTCCCAGGAGCTCGTCGTCACCGCCGTCGGTCCGGACCGACCGGGCATCGCGTCCGATTTCACGGGTCACGTCCACGCCGCCGGCGCGAACCTCGCCGACTCGCGCATGATGAACCTGCGCGGACACTTCGCGCTCATCGCGCTCGTCGAGGGCAGCCCGGCGCAGCTCGAGATCTTGAAAGGGCGACTCCGCGAATCGGCGAAGTCGCTCGACCTCACCTTCGAGTTCAGCGCCGCGCCGAGGGCCGAGAGCCGCAAGGGCGTGCCGTTCCGGCTGAAGACGTACTCGATGGATCAGCCGGGCATCGTGCACAAGATCACGAGCTTCCTCCGCGAGCAGCACATCAACGTCGAGGAGCTCGAGACGAGCCTCGAGTCCGCGCCGTTCATGGGCACGCCCGTCTTCACGATGGAGCTCGTGATGCTCGTCCCCAGCACCACGAACGTGAAGACGCTGCGCCATGCGCTCGAAGAGCTCGGCGACACGCTCAACTGCGACGTCGACCTCGACCCCGCCTGAGGCGACGTGAGAAGCGCTCCCTCCGTCGTCGTGCTCGGCCTCGTGCTCTGCATCCTTGCCGCATCGTGCGAGCGAAGGCCGGAGCTCACGTGCAAGGTCAACGACCAGTGCTTCGTCTGCCCCGACGAAAAGGCCCAGACCAACTGCGTGCGGGACCCGACGTCCTCACGCTGCAAGTGGGCGGAGCCGAGCCACTGCGAGCCACCGCCTTCGGCATCCCCGAAGGCGGGCAAGTGAACTAGAATCTCGCGCATGACTCGAAGGATCCTCGTCACCGCGACCCTCGCTGCGCTCACTTCCCTCGTCGTCCTGTCGCCGCTCGCGTGCAAGAATCCCGGCGCCACCACCGACGCCGACGGTGGTCACGCGCCGAAGATGATCTGCAAGATGAACAATCAGTGCTGGATCTGCCCGGACGAGGACGCGATGAAGAAGTGCATCATCAATCCCGCCACTTCGGGCTGCAAGCAAGGCGCCCCCGGCGAGTGCACCTGACGGCGAGCGTCACCCGAGCAGGCGCGGGTCGCTTCCGGCGGTTGCCGCGATGTCGCGCGGGAGACGCACCGTGAACGTCGTGCCGGTCTCGGCCGACGACGTGAACGACACGTCGCCCCCGTGCGCCTTCACCAGCTCGCGCGTGATGTAGAGACCGAGGCCGAGACCGCTGCCCGACTGACGCGCGCGGCGGAACGGATCGAAGATCGTCGCACGCAGCGCTTCGGGGATCGGCTTGCCTTCGTTGTGCACGGTGAGGACGCTGTCGTTGCCGTGCGCGCGGAGCTCGACGCGGATGCTCGTGCCCGGCGTGCCGTGCACGACGGCGTTGGCCAGCAGGTTCTGCACCACGCGCGCGACCCGATCCGCGTCCCAGAGGCCCTCGTTGTCACCGTGGTAGGCGCACTCGATGGTCGCCGTCGGATTCGCGGCCTTGACCTCCTCCACCACCATGGCCACGACATCATCGAGCCGCGTCGTGCGGCGCTCGAGCTGAATACCCGTGCCGCCGCGCGCCTCGCTGACCTCGACCAGCTCGTCTAGCATGCGCGCCATGCGGGATCCGACAGCCACGATGCGATCCGCCCAGTGCCGGTGCTTCTCGGGCAGATCGTCACGCGTCAGCATGAGCGACGCGTAGCCGGTCATCGCGTGGAGCGGCGTCCGGAGGTCGTGACTCACCGTGCCGACGAAGAGCTCGAGCGCCGCTTCGAGCTCGAGCGATCGCTGGTGCGTGCGGCGCGTGCGCGCGAGCACGCGGACACGACCCCGGAGCTCCTCGGGGTCGAAGGGCTTCTGGACGATGTCGTTGACGCGCGCATCGAGGGCCTCGAGCCGCACGTCCCGGCCCTCGCGCGCCGTCACGATCATCACGGGCAGCGCGATCTCGTCGAAGCTCTGACGGACGACGCGACACAGCTCGAGGCCGTCGATCCCGGGCAGCACCCAGTCGGCGAGGATCACGTCGGGCAGCTCGCGCGTGGTGCTCAGCGCCTCGATCGCCGACGCCCCGTCGGAAAACACGATGGTCTCCATCTCGGGCGTGAGGACACGCACGGCCAGCGCTGCCTCGAGCGGGCTGTCCTCGACGATCCAGACGCGATGTCGGCTCGACAGTGGGAAATTCGGCGTGGACATGGTCAGGCCTCGGCGTATGCCTCGATGGGCGGGCACGCGCAGATCAGCTTGCGATCGCCCAGGGCATTGTTCAAGCGCCCGACGGACGGCCAGAACTTGCGATCGCGCGTCCAGGGCGCGGGGAACGCAGCGATCGCGCGGGTGTACGGGTGCTTCCACTCGTCGGCCGTGCACGCCTCGATGGTGTGCGGCGCGTTCTTCAGCGGGTTGTCGTCGCGCGACGAAGTGCCGTCCTCGACGAGGCGGATCTCCTCGCGGATCGCGATCATGGCCTCGCAGAAGCGATCGAGCTCCGCGAGCGACTCGCTCTCGGTGGGCTCCACCATCAGCGTGCCCGCGATCGGGAACGACATGGTCGGCGCGTGGAAGCCGTAGTCCATGAGGCGCTTCGCGACGTCGTCGACCTCGATGCCGGCGGTCTTCTTGAAAGGGCGAACGTCGAGGATGCACTCGTGCGCGACGTGGCCCTTCTTGCCCTGGTAGACGACCGGGAAGTGCTTGCCGAGCCGATGCGCCACGTAGTTGGCGTTGAGGATGGCGACCTTGGTGGCCTCGGTGAGGCCCTCGCCGCCCATCATCTGGATGTATGCCCACGAGATGAGGAGGATACTCGCCGAGCCCCACGGCGCCGCCGAGACCGCGCCGACCGCGTCCTTGCTGCGCTCCTCGACCACCGGCTTCGCGGGCAGGTACTTGGCGAGGTGAGCCGC
Source organism: Polyangiaceae bacterium (assembly GCA_043742085.1). Lineage (GTDB taxonomy): Bacteria > Myxococcota_A > Polyangia > Polyangiales > Polyangiaceae > Labilithrix. The sequence goes on along the minus strand of JAYTZB010000372.1, from coordinate 1,320 downwards.
GACGCCGATCGGGCCCATGCCGGGACCGCCGCCGCCGTGCGGGATGCAGAACGTCTTGTGCAGGTTGAGGTGACAGACGTCGGCGCCGATGTCGCCAGGGCGACAGAGGCCGACCTGCGCGTTCATGTTCGCGCCGTCCATGTAGACCTGACCGCCGTGCTCGTGGACGATCTGGCAGATCTTCTTGATCTCCTCCTCGAAGACGCCGTGCGTCGACGGATAGGTGACCATGAGCGCAGCGAGCTTGTCGGCGTTGGCCTTGGCCTTCTCCTCGAGATCGCCGACGTCGATGTTGCCGCTCTCGTCGGTCTTCACGACGACCACGCTCATGCCGCACATGACCGCGGTGGCGGGGTTGGTGCCATGCGCCGAGGCGGGGATGAGGCAGACGCTGCGGTGCCCTTGCCCGCGCGTCTCGTGGTGCTTCTTGATCACGAGCAGGCCCGCGTACTCGCCCTGCGCGCCGGCGTTCGGCTGCAGCGAAATGGCTGGGAATCCCGTGCATTCGGAGAGCTCGCGCTCGAGCTCCGCGAACATCTGCGCGTAGCCCTTGGTCTGCGAGAGCGGCGCGAAGGGATGGATGCGGTTCCACGACGGGTCGGTGATGGGCATCATCTCCGCGGTCGCGTTGAGCTTCATCGTGCACGACCCGAGCGGGATCATCGAGTGCGCGAGCGAGAGATCGCGTGACTCGAGCTTGCGCATGTAGCGAAGCATCTCGGTCTCGGAGTGGTGCGTGTTGAAGACCTCGTGCGTGAGGTACTCGCTCTTGCGCGCCAACGCGGGCGGAACGGAGCGTCGCGAGATCTCCGCCACCGTCTCGAGGTCCTCGATGCGCTTGCCGTCGGCGAAGACGTCGACGAGGTCGCCGAGGTCCTTCATCGTGGTGGTCTCGTCGATCGCGATGCCCAGGCTCGTGGGTCCGAGGCGGCGCAGGTTGATGCGGCGCTTCTCGGCGTTCGCGAACCAGGTGGCGATCTCGCGCTCGGTGCCCTCGACGCGCAGCGTGTCGAAGAAGGCCTCGTGGGCCACCTTCACGTTGAGGCGCGCGACGCCGTCACGCACGGCGCACGCCGATGCGTGTACTTTCTCCGCGATCGCTCGGACGCCCTTGGGGCCGTGGTAGACGGCATACATGCTCGCGACGACGGCGAGCAGGGCCTGCGCGGTGCAGATGTTGCTGGTCGCGCGCTCGCGGCGAATGTGTTGCTCGCGCGTCTGGAGCGCCATGCGGAGGGCGGGCTTCTTGTGCGCGTCCTCGCTGACTCCGATGATGCGGCCGGGAAGCTTGCGGACGAAGTCGACCTTGATCGCCATGTA
>JAYTZB010000371.1:0-1984 GCA_043742085.1 Polyangiaceae bacterium | reverse complement strand
GCTTTCGCGGGCAGGATCTCTTCGAGAAGCTCCTTCGTCACGACGCCATCGGCCACGTTGCCTGCGGTCACTGCGGACGCCGTGATGATCTCCGAGTCGGGATCGATCGCGAGGTGACCCTTGTATCCATCGAAGCCGCGCGCTGCGGTCTTGTGGCCGTGCCGTGCTTCCGGATCGACCGTGGAGATCACCCGATCGGGCGCGACGCGGCGGGCAATGCGAAAGCGACCGTCGTCCGTCAACTCGAGATCTTGTCCGACGACCGTGGCCAGCAGGGTCACGGCTTCCGTGACCTGGGCGGAGATCGAGCGACCTTCGAGATGAATCAACACGGCGTACGCATCGCGCGCCAGCGCGTCCACGAGCGCCTCGCGAGCCGGTGCATCGTTCCAATCGCACACGGGCTTTCCCGCGCTCGCGTAGTCGTCGTCGCGGTTCAGGAGACCACGCAACTCCACCACGACCGGCTCGTCGGCCACGCGAAGCACGCCGCGAATCGCCGAGCGGATCATCGTCACCGTGTCCTGCGTGGCGACCGCATCGTAAAGCGGCGTCGAGTCGAGCACGCGCCGACGCCCGACGAGCCCCGCCGCTCTGGCGACATCGAGAACGGTGGTGAAGATCCGATTCGGCGCCTGCGACGAGCGCAGCCGCGCGCGCATGTCGACAAGCACGGTGTGCACGAACCCCGGGTAGTCGAGATCGAGCCCGCCGGCCGCGTACTTCCAGCGCACGTCGAAGGTGAACCGATCGACAGCTTCGCGGTCCGAGAGCCCCTCCAGGCGCTGGAGCACCATCACGACCGCGACGATGCGCGGCGGCACCGAGCGGCGCCCGATGTCGCGAAAGAGGTCCGCGAAGCTGTCGTCCGGGAAGAGCCGATGGCACTCGCGGTGGAGCAGGCCGTAGATCGACGTCGGCGAGAGCTTGCCGTCGCAGTACTTCGCCGTCGTCTGCCAGACGTCTTCCTGCTCCGGAGCGCGACCGAGCGTCATTGGTCGAACTACGTCAGAACCGAGGCCGCCTCGTCAACGAAAAACACCAGACACCTAGCGACCCAGGCCCAGGAACATCACCATGGGAGTCTTGAGGATCACCTTGAGCTCCGTGCGGAGGAACGCGGGCAAGCTCTCGAGCGAGGCGGCATACGCGAGGTCGAAGAGGAGCTTCATCCGCATGTCGTCGGCCTCGGCGCCCTCGGCCTCTTCGAGCTCGAAGGGGTTGGTGAGCGTCGCGGCGAAGGCGGCAATCTCGCTGTTTTCCGGCGCCTTGCCGGAGTACCCGAGCGAGATCTGCGCGAGCCCGGTGATACCCGGCTTGATGTCGCGCATCCGCTCTTCGAAGAAGGGAATCGCCAGCGCCAGATTGACCAGCAGCTCCGGTCGCTCGGGGCGCGGGCCGACGAGGCTCATCTCGCCGACCAGCACGTTCCAGAGCTGGGGTAGCTCATCGAGCCTGGTCTTGCGAAGGAACTTCCCGACGCGGGTCACGCGGGGGTCGTTTTCCTGCGCGAGGATCGCGCCTGTAAGCTTTTCCGCATCCACTCGCATGGTACGGAATTTGCGCATGTCGAACTCGCGAAACTGCGGTCGAGGAATGCCGTCGACGACCTCCACGCCCTGCAGCGTCCCCGCGCGACGCTGCTTGTAGAAGATCGGCCCCGGGGACTCGGCGTAAATCGCTGCGCCGATGAGGGGATAAAGAGGAAGCGTCACCGCTAGACCGAGGCCCGAGGCCACGAGGTCGATGGCGCGCTTGGTCGCACGAACGCCGGGGGTCACGGTATCCTTGTAGCTCATTTTCGACGAATCATGGTAGGGTTGCCGCCAGGAGGTAGGCGTGATTCTGCTGCGCGTTCCGGGGACGCTCGAGTACCGAAACCTCGCGCTACGCGCCGTTTCCGAGGCGTGCCGGATCGCTCAGCACGACGAGTGGGAAGGTGCTGCCCTCGAAGCGCAGACGGTGTCCGCCGTGGGCGAGGCGT
>JAYTZB010000370.1:0-2991 GCA_043742085.1 Polyangiaceae bacterium | reverse complement strand
TACCAGCGTCAGCGTCACGGCTGGTCGAGCGGAGACGAAGCCAGCACCGGGACGACGGCGTCCTCGAGCAGGTCGCCCGTATCGGCGTCGACGACGAAGCGGAAGTCCGAGCCCTCGCGCCGAACGTCGACGGCGAACGCGAGCGTGTAGCTCACGTACGCGTCACGCGGCCCCGGCGAGACGTGAATGGTCAGACGCACGGCCCGCACGTCCGCATCCTCGACGCGGCCCAGCGACAGGCGCCGCAGCTCGCGGACGCGCGCGTTCGGTCGCCGGGGATCGTCGAACACGACGAACACCTCACGGCCCAGCACGTAGCGCATCAGCCGCTTGTCGTCGGGTCCGAGCAGCGCATGCGTATCGAGGACCAGCCGCGGGAGCACACGCGAGAAGTTCACGAAGTACCGGACCGTCCCGTCGTCCCCGAGATAGACGGCGAGATTGATGGTGGAGGCCACGGCCTCGAACCCTTCGTAGCCGCGCATCGGTATGTGCCCGCCGAACACCGCCACCCACGCCCCGTAGACGGGCGTCTTCGCCGGCGCCGCCGTCACGTCGAGCGTCGCCACGTCGGAAGGCGCGAGCCCGAGAAACTCCGCGTTCTTGGCCACGAAGGCCGCCGCGCTCCGGATCGCCCGCTCCGCCTTCTCGTTCTCGTTCGCGCCCGCATCTGCGCCCGCATCTGCGCCCGCATCCGCGCTCGCGTCCCTTTCCCGCTTCGCGCGTCTCACCACGCCGCGTATCGCATCGACATCGTCGGGCGCGCCGCCGCCACCGAGCGTGATGGTCCAGTCCGCGCCGTTCCGCGCCTTGAACCGCTCCACGAGCGCGACACGCTCCGCCATCGGCAGCGCGCGCATGAACTGGACGTGCGCGCCGCGCCCTCCCACGGGACCGCCGAGCGTCACGCGCGATCCGTCCATCACCGCCGGCGTCGCCGAGCCTCGGCACCCGAGCGCCACGAGGGCCAGCGCGACCGACGCGACCGCGACCAGCGCAGCCAGCGCGACTGGCGCCGCCGACCTCCTCAGATGCTGGGGCCCCAAAGCCTGAACATCATGAGTACGGTCCAGTCGAAGAGCACATGGGAGAAGATCCCCGGCAGCAGCCGCTCGAACCTTCGCGCCATGAGGCCCCACACGAGCCCCGCGCCGAGCGCCGCCACGAGCAAGATCGGGTTCAGCCCCGCCACCGGATCGCGGAGCGCCCACAGCGTGGGCACGTGCGCGAGCGCGTAGAGGACCGCGGCCCAGACCCAGGCGCGCGACGAGCCGACGCTCTCCGCGAGCAGCGACGTGACGAGCCCGCGCCAGACGATCTCCTCGGCCGTGGCCATCACGATGATGGCGATGACGACGAACGCCACGTTCTTGCGAAGCGTGGTGGGGTCACCGAGCTGGAGATAGAGGCGGGCCAGCCAGCTCTCGCGATCCGAGCCGACCGGCGCGACCAGCCGCATGAAGCCCCACGCGCTCCCGAAGAGAGCAGCCGCCCCCGCGAAGCCGCGCGTGAAGTCACCGGAGCGGACGTTGAGCCACCCCGCACCGCTACCGCCCGCGGCGTCGAAGGTGCTCCGTCGATACAGGTCGCCGTGGGAGTGCGCCCGCATCGCGCCGATGATGGCGATGATCACGGTGGGCAGCCCGATCCAGAGCAGGAAGCTCGGCTGGCCGGCCCGCGCGAGCTGGAACGCGAAGTGCGCGCCGGTCCCGATCGCGACGACGATGGCTACGAGATAAGCAACGTTTCGCACCGCGTGGGCTTTCTAACATCGGCCCGCGCGCGCCGCGACATCTTCCTCGCCGCCCTCAGAACGGAGGTGATGCATCGACCACCGGCGTGGCCGTGGGATCCGCGCGGCGCGTGAGGCGCTCGATGATCCGGCTGCGCAGCCCCGCCAGCCGATCGCGATGGAGCCAGCCCAGCATGCCGAAGAGGAAGAGCCAGCCGAGCTGGAGCCCGGTCACGAGGTTCTGTGTAATATACACGATGCGCATCGCGAACGGCCGCTCGCGGGTCACGAGCTGGCGGCTCGATTGCACGTAGCGCTCCGAGGTGGGCATCGAGAGCGAGACCGGCGTGATGCCTGCCTTCGTATCGAGCGATCCGTCGGCGGCGACGGCAGCGTGCGTGATCTCCGGCGTGGGCAACGACGGGTGGTCGGCGAGCATCTCGCGCTGCGGTTCGTAGTTGGTGGCGTCGGTGAGCGCTGATCTACCGCCGAAGAGCGCGGCGACGATGATCCCGCCCGAGGCGACGAGCAGCCTGGTGCCGCGAATGAACCGCGACGCGAGGAAGATGGCGCCCACCACGAAGAGACCGCTGCTCGCGAACACGAAGCCCTCGCGCGACACGAACCAGAGGCCCGCCGTGACGAGGGCACCGAGCGCGCGCGTCTTGCGCGTGCGGAAGCCAAAGCACGCGACGCCGACGCCGAGGACAAGCGCGAGCAGATCGCCGCGCGAGAAGGCCCAGCGCGCGCGGTCGCCGCCGAGCACGGCCAGCGGGTACACGTTCTCGGGGAGACCGACGGTCACCTCCATGCTGCTCGTGGCGATGGGATAGCTGCTGCCGGGGACCTTCACGGCGCCGCCGAGCGACCAGAGGCGAACGTCGGCGAGCGACTGAACGCGGAGGGTGTGCGACCCCGGACGGATCGGCACGAGGACCTCGGAAGCGCCGACCTCGGTATGGAGGATGCGCTGCGCGGTGCCGTCGGTCGACAGGTACATCGCCTTGCCCGCGGGCGCGACCATGAGGTGCTCGAGGCCGTTGTTGTCGAAGACGATCGACTCGTCGCTGATCATCTCGCCCGTGCCGGTGATGGCGACGAAGCGGCGATTCGTGCGCGCCACGGCGGCGAGCACGTCGCCGCGCACGAGCGACTTGGCGTCGACCTCGATCTGCTGATTGCGCTGCACGAGGTACACGCGCGAGCCGGGCATGGTCGCCGGGATGGGCGACTGCTGCGTCTCGACGAGCTTGCCTTCG
>JAYTZB010000369.1:0-3454 GCA_043742085.1 Polyangiaceae bacterium | reverse complement strand
AAGGATCTGCTCGCGGGCCTTGCGCTGGGCGATCCTCACCTCCCAGACGTCGCGCGGGGTCTTCGGCTCCAGCACCGCGATGCACTTCTCCCAGACCGCCCGCAGCGCCGTGACGTCGCTGTCGGCGCGATGCGCCCGCGAGCGATCGAGACCGAAGTGCTCGCGCAGCGCCTCCAGCGAGTGCTTGCCGAGCGCGAACGTCCGTCGCGACAGGTTCAGCGTGTCGACATAGAACGGCAGCGGCATCGGCGCGCCCGCCCGTGCCATCTCGGCCTCGAGGAACGACACGTCCCACGACGCGCCGTGCGCCACCAGGATCGCGCCGTCGAACAGCGTCGCCACCTGGTCCGTGAGATCGGCGAAGGTCGGCGCACCGCGCAGCGCCTCGGCCTCGATCCCGTGCACGTGCGTGTTGCCCACCGCGTCCGCCGGCAGCATCCCCTCGGGGCGCACCAGCGTATGCAGGCGCTGCTCGACCACGCCGCCGCGCACCCGCTCCACGCAGATCTCGACCACGCGATCCTTCGCCGGATCGAGCCCGGTCATCTCGAGATCGACGAACGCGAACGGCGCCTCCTCGAGCGGCACGTCCCAGGGCGGACCCGGAGGCGGCGCCGACCGAGGTCGCGCGTCATGGTTCGCGCCGCCGGTCGCCACGCTAACGCTCGACGCACATGGCGATGCCCTGTCCGACGCCGATGCACAATGCAGCCATCCCGCGCTTGGCGTTCTGGGCCTTCATCGCGTGGAGGAGCGTGACGAGGATGCGGCAGCCGCTCGAGCCGATGGGATGGCCGAGCGCGATGGCGCCGCCGCGCACGTTGACGCGCGCCGGGTCGAGGTCGAGGCCGCGGATGCATGCGAGCGACTGCGCCGCGAAGGCCTCGTTGAGCTCGACGAGATCGAGATCGGTCACGCTCCAGCCCGCGCGCGCGAGCGCCTTCTTGCCGGCGGGGATCGGTCCTTCGCCCATGAGGTTGGGCTCGACCCCGGCGGTGGCGCCGGAGACCACGCGCGCCAGCGGCTCGAGGTTCGAAGCCTTCAGCACGTCCTCGCTCACCACCATGATGGCGCTCGCGCCGTCGTTGAGCGGCGAGCTGTTGCCCGCCGTCACCGTGCCGCCCTTGCGGAACACGGGCTGGAGCTTCTGGAGCGCGGCGAGAGAGGCGTCCTCGCGCGGGCTCTCGTCCTTCGCGATCACCACGGAAGGGCCTTTTTTCTGGGGGATCGAGACGAGCGCGATCTCCGCGTCGAAGTCGCCGGCTGCCTGCGCGCGCAGCGCCTTCTCGTGCGAGGCGAGCGCGAACGCATCCTGATCCTCGCGCGAGATCTTCCACTTCTCGGCGACGTTCTCGGCGGTCTCGCCCATCGACTGCAGCGGGAAGCGCTCGGCCATCTTCGGGTTCTCGAAGCGCCAGCCCAGGCTGGTGTCGTAGACCCTGGGCGCCGATCGCGCGAAGGCCTCGTCGCTCTTGCCGAACACGAACGGCGCGCGCGTCATGCTCTCGACGCCGCCGGCGATCACGCACTCCGCGTCGCCGGTGGCGATGCGACGAACGGCGTCGCTCACGGCCTCGAGCCCCGAGCCGCACAGCCGATTGACCGTGACGGCGGGGACCTCGTAGGGGAGGCCCGCGAGCAGCATCGCCATGCGCGCCACGTTGCGGTTGTCCTCGCCGGCCTGGTTCGTTGCCCCGAACACCACGTGATCGACGCGCGCGATGAGCGACGGCGAGCGCGCAGCGAGCGTGGTGATGAGGTGCGCCGCGAGATCGTCGGCGCGCACCGGCGCGAGGCCACCGCGATGCTTCCCGATCGGCGTGCGCACGGCGTGAACGAGGTACGCGGGCCGCAGGCTACCGGACTTGGCGGACGAGCTCTCGGAGGACGCAGGCATGATGAAGCCAACCCTAGTCGCGAGAGGGCAGGCGTGAAAGCCGTTCTGGTAGGCTTCGCGGCGATGGTCGAAGGAAGAACGCTGGGACGCACCGGAGTCGCGGTGGAGGGCGTGTCCCTCGGCGGCGAAGGCATCCTCCGCACGCACGGTCGCGAGCGCGAGGCGGTGGTGATGATCCACGAGGCGCTCTCGAGCGGCGTCCGTTACTGCGACACAGCTCCGGCCTACGACGACAGCCAGGAGTATTACGGAGCCGCCTTCGGATCCATGCAAGGTGCACGCGATCGTGTGTTCCTCGCGTCGAAGACGCACGAGCGCCGCAAGATCCCCGCGCTCGCGCTCCTCGAAGGAAGCCTGCGCGCGCTCGGCACCGATCACGTCGACCTCTGGCAGATGCACGACCTGCGATCGAAGGCGGACGTCGACGCCATCTTCGCGCCCAACGGCGCCATCGAGGCCGCGGAGGCCGCGAAGAAGGCGGGGAAGATCCGCTTCGTCGGCCTGACCGGCCATCACGATCCTGACATCCTCGTGAGCGCCATGGAGCGCTACCCCTTCGACTCGGTGCTCCTGCCGATCAACGCCGCCGATCCGGCGCGCATGCCGTTCGTCACCACCGTGATCCCGGTCGCACGGAAGCTCGGCATGGGCGTCGTCGGCATGAAGGTGATGGCCGCGGGGCGGTTGCCCGCCGAGGGCGCGGCCACCGCCGAGGAGTGCATCCGCTACGCGATGGCGCACGCGGACACGCTCATCATCGGGTGCAGCTCGGCCGCCGAGGTCCGCGAGAACCTGCGCGTGGGGCGGACCGCAGCGCCGATGACCGTCGAGGAGCAGCGCGCGCTCGAGGCCCGCATCGCGAAGAAGGCCGCCCGCTACAGCTACTTCAAGGCGTGAGCGCGCGGGCGAAGCGCTGAACGCCGAAGAGACCCGGTCACTTCGCCACCGGCTGGCCGTCGACCCACGTGTAGAAGCCTTCGCCGGTCTTCTTGCCGAGCTTCCCCGCGCGGACCATGGAGCGCAGGATCGCGGGCGGGCGGAACTGATCGCCGATCTCCTTCGTCAGGTGATCGAGGATGGCGAGGCGCACGTCGAGGCCGACGAGGTCGGTCAGCTTCAGCGGACCCATGGGGTGCCGGTAGCCGAGCTCCATGCCGCGATCGATGTCCTCGGCGCTGGCGACGCCCATCTCCAGCATGCGCATCGCTTCGGCCCCGAGGATCACCCCGAGGCGGCTCGTGGCGAAGCCCGGCACGTCGCGCACGACGATCGGCGTCTTGCCGAGGCCCTTGGCGAAATCGAGGGCCCGCGCGATGGTTGCGTCGCTGGTCGAGACGCCGCGCACCACCTCGACGAGCTCCATGACGGGCGGCGGATTGAAGAAGTGGAGGCCTACCGTGCGCTCGGGCACGCCGAGCTTGGCGCCGAGCTCGGTGATCGAGAGCGATGACGTGTTGGTGCCGATGAGCGCGTGCGGGCCGAGCACCTCGAGCAGCGGCCGGAGCACGTCGAGCTTCAGCGTCATGTCCTCGGGCACGGCCTCGATCACGATGTCGG
>JAYTZB010000368.1:0-4624 GCA_043742085.1 Polyangiaceae bacterium | reverse complement strand
CGGCTCGCGAAGGAGGCACAGGCTGCCGGCGACCCGACAGGCGCCGAGCTTCATGCCGATCGCGCGCTCGCCACGTACAACGATGCCATCGCGCTCGCGCGTCTTGCACGCGCGACCGAAGACGAGGCCAAGGCGAACGAGGCGCTCGCGCGCGCGTCGGGCGAAGCGCAGAAATACGCGGCGCAACGCAAGGCCGTCGATCACGAAGCCGACGACCTCGAGAAGAAGCTCCGCGTCGTCCGTGAGGCCCAGCTCCCGCCCGCGAGCGGTCCGGCCGATCCCGAGCGCGAGCACGCACGCGTGATCGCCGCGCAGGCGCTCGTCACGCAGGCACGCCTCCTGTGCAGCGCAGCGCGGCTGGTGTCGCCACAAGCACCGGGCCTCGCCGATGCCGAGACGGCGGTGACGAGCCTCGAGAAGCAGATCGACGGCTCGAAGACGCAGGTGACCATCGACCCGGCGGCACGCGCACGCGCGGCGTGCCTCACGTCGCTGACGAAGGCACGGCGGACCGCGGGCGCCGATTCCGATCAAGCCGACACGCTGCTCGGTGAGCTCTCCCAGGCAGCGGGCCAAGGCGCGGTCGATCCCGCGACGGCCGCGGCGGGCGTTCCGAAGCATGCCGACCTCGCGCCCGCGCGCGACGAGCGCGGCGTGGTGGTGACGCTGCGCTCGGCGTTCAAGGGCGAGAAGCTGACGCCCGAAGCCGAAACATCCGTGAAGGACCTCGGACGCGTCGCCGCGGCGCACCCGACGTTCGCGATCCAGGTGGTCATCCACGACGCTCAGAGTCCGTCGGCGGCCGACGTCGCGACGAATCGAAAGCGCGGCGAGTCGATCACGCAGGCGCTCGTGTCGGGCGGAATCGCCGCGACCAAGGTCAAGGTCGAGCAGGCCGGCAGCCGCGCGCCCGTCGTCGACCCGAAGGATGCTCGCCACCGCGATCGCAACGCGCGCGTCGAGATCGTGTTCGTCGCGTCGGGAAGCTGATTGATCTGATCCGCAGCGCGGGACCGAATGTTGATGGTCGTGGCGTTGCGCGTAGCGAACGCGTCGGTAATGATGACGGCGTCTTGCACATCAGGTTCGACCTTCGACTCCTCTTCGTCCTAGCGCCGGCGGCGCTCGCCGCGGTCGTCGCGTGCGGCGGCTCATCGCCAGCCGCTGCAGCCGCACCCACGACGCCGCTGACGGTGTGGGTCTTCGACGAAGGCTCGTCGCTCGCCGACGAGGGCGTGCCGCTTGCCGGCGTGATGGTGGCGCTCGATGCTCCAGGCGGAGGCGCGACGGCTGCGCATATCGTCAAGCCCACCCAGGCCGACGGTCACGTGACGTTCGATGCGGATCTCTCGCACGGCGGGGTGCATGTCAGCGCGTTCTCTGCCGATCACACGCTCGTGACGATGCTCGATGCGTCGCCGGACACCGCGCGCGCCCGGCCCAACACGTTCGGGAAGCCGGCCGAGGATCTCGCCATCGTCCTGCCGCGGCTCGACGCGACGATACGCTCCTCGACCATCGAGCTGCGCGGCGCGGTCGCCGGCAAGCGCGATCTCGGCGACTCCCTCTCGTTGACGGCGGGCGCAGTGCGACGGATCGGTGATGACGAGACGAAGGCCGGGACCTACGCCCTACGCGGCCCCAAGAACGTGCCGTTCATCGTGCTCGGTCACGAGGCGGGAACGCAGAGCGACACCAACGGGACGATCACGTTCGAGCACGTGAAGAGCTTTCGCCTCGAAGTGCCGGCGCGCGCCACGGACGACGTTCTCGACATCGACGTCGCCGCGAGCGCAGCGCTGACGATGCAGCAGCTCCATCTCCGCGCCGACATCCCCACCGGCGACGCCTCGCCGTTCGTTCCAGGAACGCGCGCGTCGGCGATCGTGCAGAGTGCCGACTCGACGCTGCTGGTCGGGACGTTCGGATCCATCGCCGCGACGGCGGATGGTCGTGGTTTCGATCTCGTCGTCAACGTCGCGCAAACCGACATCGCGCCGGAGCGCGTGACGACCCAGGCCTCGATCGTCGCGCCCGACCGCTCGACGTCGATTCGCACCGAGCTCGGCATCGCCGCCGACAGGACGGTATGGAGCGACTTCCTCTTTCCGCCCCCCGTCGACTCGGTTCTCCGCACCATCTCGGATCCCGTCCCGCTCACCGGATTTCCCGCCGGCGCCGACCTGCGGTTCGAGGTGTACGCGGGCGGTCAGCTCGTATGGATCCTGTCGGGTCCGCCGGGCGGTCCGCGCGCCGATAGCGTGACCATGCCTCCGCCGCTCGGAATCGAGTTCGCGGTCTCGGTGCAGCTCGTTGCCCTCCTGGTCATCGCCCAGGCGGATCGCGTACCCCTCCCTCCCCACGGCGAGCTGTATCGGCGCGTCGCCATCAGCCGCGACGTCACTCTCCGTCGGAACTGATTGCATCATGCACGCTTCCTTCCGAGTCGTGACTCTCCTCGGCGCCGTCGTCGTGGGCGCAACGCTCAGCGGCGCTGTCGCTGCCGCATGCGGGGGCAGCAGTGACGCGGCGAGCGTGCCTGCCGAGGCCGGCGGCGTCGGCTTCGACTTCGACGCCACGCCGGAGAGCTCCTTCACGTGTACCGGCCTCGAGTGCAACGTCGTGTCGTGCGTCGACGATCCCGCCGGCACGCGGGTCCTCGGCACCGTCACGGACCCGGCGGGCACCAGCCCTGTCTACAACGCTGTCGTCTACGTTCCGAGTGCCCCGCTGGCGCCGCTGACCGCGGGCGCGTCCTGCGAACGATGTGACGCGGCCCATTCCGGCGCGCCGCTCCGCATCACCAGGACCGACGTCGCCGGGCACTTCGAGCTCGACAACATCCCGACGGGCGTGGACATCCCGCTGGTCGTCCAGATCGGCAAGTGGCGCCGCACCGTCAAGCTGCGTGACGTCCAGGGCTGCTCGGAGAACACCATCGCGATCCAGCTCCCCAAGAACCGCACAGAGGGGGACATCCCTCGGATCGCGATCGCGACGGGCGCCGCGGATGCGCTCCCATGCTTGCTGCACAAGATCGGGATCGACGACAGCGAAGTCGGCATCGCGGGGAGCGATGCACGCATCCATCTCTTCAAGGGCGGAGGCTACGCGGACGACGGTGGCGCGCCGCGCGCCGCGTCGAGCAGCTTCACGAGCGGGAAGAGCTTCCCCGACGCCGAGTCGCTCTGGAATGATCCAACCGCGCTTGCCAAGTACGACGCCGTTCTGCTCGCCTGCGAAGGCGCTCCGAACGACGACGCGGTTCACAAGTCACCCGCTGCCAAGCAGGCGCTCTACGACTACGCGAAGACCGGCGGACGCGTGCTCGCGACCCATTATCACGACACGTTTTTCTCCGGCTCACCGGATCCGGCGCCGAGGAGCGTCGCTGCGTGGAGCGATCATCCCGGGCCGGCCGCCGGCGATCCGCGGACCACGTCGGTCGACACCGATCTCGTCGGTGGCTTCCCCAAGGCGCTTGCGCTCAAGACCTGGCTCGCGAAGCAAGGTGCGCTCACGGCAGCGAGCAAGCTGCCGGTCTTCGATGCGCGTCATGACGTCGACGGTGTCGACGGCGGCGCACTGTCGTGGATCGAGGCGGCGAATCCCAGCTTTGCGAGCGCGCCTGCCGTGCAGTTCCTGACGTTCGATACGCCTATCGGGGCGACGGCCGCCGACGTGTGTGGGCGCGTCGCGTTCACCAACGTGCACTTCGGCCCCGGGAGCACTACGAGCGCCGCCGACGATCCAACGCAACCGTTTCCTGCGAGCTGCCAGACCAAGGATCTCACCGCACAGCAGAAGGCGCTCGAGTTCTTGCTCTTCGATCTCGTGTCGTGCGCGCAGCTCGACGGCGCGGCCATCGTCACTGCTCACTGACGGCGGCGGCTCACGGACGGCGGCGCAACGCGCGGCGCGCCAACAGCATCGCGAGCCACAGCACACCTGCGACGCCTCCCGTGGCGGATGCTCCCGCGAGGCCGTTCGTCGTGCACGCGACGCCGGCGCCGCCTGCGAAGAGGAGATCGGGGGCGGCCTCCGGCGGAAGGGGCTGAAGCCCGGCCTCGCGGAAGGCTCCGGCTTCGCACGCTCCGGTGCGCCAGGCGCACACCATCGGCAGTGCGCACTTGCCGGCCGGGCAGAGATCGACGCACTCACCGCGTGGCACGCCACCGTCGTTCGCGACGACCTCGCAGACGAGCTTCGGCGGGCACACCACGCCGGCGCAGTCGTCGACGCAGCTGCCCCCTGCGCAGTGCGAGCCCGCCGCGCAGACGACGCCGGCGCAGCTCTGCGCGACGCAGCGCGGGACGGGCAACGTTCGATCGCAGGCCTCATCGGGTCGGCATCCACTCGAGCCCGCGAAGCAGTCGCAGGCGGCGACGCACTGGCCGTCACGACAGGCCGAGCCGCCGCCGCACGCGACGTTCGCGCAAGGGTCGACGCAGGTCGTTCCCCGACAGCGCTCGTCGAACGGGCAACGCACGTCGGGCGTGCAATCGGGAACGCAATGCTTGGCGTCGTCGCAGGTGAAGCCCTGGACGCAGCCGAAGATGGTGCAGTCACGTCCCTGGCAGAGACGCTGACCATTCGGTTGCTGGATGCATCCGTTTCCGATCCC
>JAYTZB010000367.1:0-2084 GCA_043742085.1 Polyangiaceae bacterium | reverse complement strand
GTCACGTCGATCAGCTGGACGTAGGCGAACGCGAAGAAGAGCGTCACCGCCACCGCGCGGTAGAGGACGCCCGCCGCGAAGCACGCGCCGAGCAGCGCGATGGCGACGAAGAGCGCATGCATCCACGGCCCGGGCAGCGGGCGCACCCAGCCGAATCCCCAGTACGAGAAGAAGAAGGTCGGCTTCACGAACAGCTCGTCGACCCAGCCGTACGCGAGGAAGCGCAGCGCGCTCACCGACACGAGGACGCCGAGCGCCACGCGGAACGCGAGGAGCGCGCCCGCGGGCTTGGGAGCCGTGAGCCGAGCGCCAACGCTGGACCGGTCAATCATTGTCGCCTTCGACGCGCTTCGGCAGCTCGAGATCGAGCACCGTCACGAACTCGGTCTTGAGCAGGACCACGATGACGCGCAGGGAGTCGTAGAGCTTCTTCACGCCGGCGGCGTCCTTCACGAGATCGTCCTCGAGCGTCGGCTGCGCCAGCGCATCGAGGAGAGCGCGCGACGTCGCGACCGCGGCGGCGAGCTTCTTCGCGAGCGCTTCGTCACCGACCGCGATGAGGAGGTCATCCCAGCCGAGCCCGCTACCATCAGCAGCGCACCCGCGGAGCAACCGATCGAAGGCGAGCAGGTTGTTCTTCAGGTGCTCCTTCGATTGATGCGCCCACGGCGACTCGACGGAGCCGACGCACGGAGGCGCCGCGCACCCGGGATTGAAGCCGGCGGGGACGCCGAGCTTCATGTTCTTCACGAAATCATCGACGTAGAAGAACGCGTTGCTGACGGCGTTGAACGCCATCTGCTGCGAGACGTAGACCTGGCCGGGTCCGGCGCTTCCGAGCGTGCCGAGGAAGTTGCCTTGCGCAGGATCCCACGCGGCGACGAGGTCCTGCGAGCGCTGGAGCGTGTCGGCGGCGATGGCGCGTGCGTAGGCGAATTTCCGCTTGGCGAGCTCGTCGGCGCCGATCGCGGCCCACGTGCCCGTGCCGTTGATCGACGAGGTCGGCGTACACGCGTTGTCGGTGCCCTCGTAGAAGAGGAGATACTCGGCGGCGGAGAGGCCGCGCGTGTTGACGAGCGCGGTCGCGAGCTCGGGCTTCTCGTAGGTCTTCTCGACGAGCTGCTGCTCGATGAGGCAGCGGCTCACGAGCGGCCACGCATAGATGGGATCGCGGAGATCACGCCCGCCCGGCATCGAGCTGGGGCCGAGCGGTCCGAAGTCGAAGAGCTCTGCGCGCTCCCACGCGCCCATGGTCTTCTTCCACGACGCGCGTGCCGCGTCGCGCGCGTCGGCGGTGCCCTCGGAGGCGGCGCGCTTCGTCGACGCGTCGAGCTCGACGGCGGCGGCGTTGAACTCGCGATACGTGCCGAGCGCGCACTGACCGAACGCCGTGAGCAGCGCGGACTTGTCGAAGGCGCCCGCGTCGATCTCGGCAGCGGTGCCGCTCGTGCCGGTGTCGCCGCCGCGCTTGCACGCGGCGAGGACGAGCGCGCCGACGATGGCGCACGCGAACGCGTGATGGGCTCGACGGCCTGGGTGATAGCCGGAGGGGTGCATCAGTACGCCTTCTTCGCGTCCTCGATCTCGGTCTGCGTGAAGCCGTAGATGCCGCCGATCTCCTGGAAGGCGGTGCTGAACGCGCTGACGAGATCGCCGCTCTGCGTGACGAGGCGATACGGCTTGGCGGCGCCGATGCGCGTGAGGATTCCGTCGATCTGCACGTCGGTGATGAGGCGGCGGTCCTGCGGGATCCCCTTGAAGCTCCCGGCGAAGCCGAGCGCCTCGCCGTACGCATGCAGCGCGAGCTGACCCTTCTGCGGGATGGCGATGGCGTTCTGGCCGGCCTGGTTCAGGTAGTAGATGACCGTCGCGTACGCCGTCTTCTCCCACTCGAGGAAGAAGATCTTGAGCGCGCCGTCGAGGTCCGCCTTGCAGGGCGCACCGGCCGCGGCCGCCGCCTTCGCGACGAGGAGCGCGCCGCGCATCTTGCGATAGGGGCCGGGCGCTCCCGTCTTGTTGTCACGCTTCGCCGCGTACTCGGCGATGAGCGCGTCGGCATCGGCACCGGCATCGGGGTCCGAGCT
>JAYTZB010000366.1:0-2647 GCA_043742085.1 Polyangiaceae bacterium | reverse complement strand
GCGGCATCGGCGGCGTCATCCGCCGCGACCTGCTCGTCGTGCTAGGCGTCGGGACGATGGAGGCGCAGAGCCGCGGTCATCGCCTCGTGACCGTCACTCACGTTGCCCTCTCGCTGCTCGTCGACCCCGATGTTGCGCGAGAGCTCGAAGGGCACGGCGTCGACCTGGCCGAGCTCTACGTGGAGATCGAACGGCTGCTACCGCCGCGTGCCGCAGCGTCCGTCGTGCTGACACCGCAGGACAGCGACGCCGCGATCGAGGCGCTGGTCCGCCGGGCTAGCGAGTGGAAAGCCGGACGCGCGCCTGCGCCGCGAGACGTACTCGACGCGCTTCTGATGTCGGACCATGGGAGCTTGCGCGAGCTGTTCGCTCGGCACGGGGTGACGGCAGAACGCGCCGCGCGGGTCTCGCCGCGCCGGCGTGCGCTGAGCGCGGTGGAGAGCAGCCGCGTCGAGCTCGGTCCGTACCGAGCGCCGCCGAACGCGAAGGTATTCGCGGACGCCGACGTAGTCTTCTGGAACGACGACAAGACGAGGATGGAGCTCGTGACGGAGCTCCTCCGCGGTACCTTCGGCATCGCCGAGCCGCTCGCCACCGCGCTCATGCTCACCGTCGATAGGGATGGGTTCGCGGTCGTCGGAACGTTCGAGCGCGCAGAGGCCGAGCGGATCGCAGACACCGCCACGGCGTCGGCGTCTCACGGTGGTTGCGTCGCCGGATGCGCACGACGCATGTGCGGCTGAGCGCCGAGCAGATCCGTGCCGCCAAGCTCGCACGTGGGACGCCACCGTCGACGTCCGTGAATTTCGGCGAGGCTCTCGCGTGTCCGCTCTGCGGCAACCCATCGAAGCGCTATCGCAAGCTGGAAGATGCGCTGGTGTGCACCGCGTGCGGGCGCTCGTTCCCGCGACCGTGAGCGCCACGCCGGGGGGACGTCCTCGACCGAGACGGAGGACGATTCGGGTCCTAATCGTCCCGCGAATGAGCGATGTCGCGAGCTTGCCGACGATTCGGGTCCTCATCGTCGGCCGTCGCCGATGAGGACCCGTCGCCTCCGCCGTCCCCGCCGCGGCCCAGCGCGACGGCGAGCTATGAAGGGCCTGACGGCGCGACGCCGCGTTCGTCCACGCCCACGTCGTCGACGGTCACGGCTTCTCTGCGCGTCGCCAGTCCTGGATGCGTGACCAGAAGAGCTCCGTGAACTTCTCGACCTCGTGGGGCGGGAAGAGCGCGGACACCTTCTGGCGGACCGCGTCCTTCGCCTCTTCCGTGCCGAAGAAGTCCCACGCCACCTGATCGAGGTGCGCGAGGTTCTTCGCGCAGAACGCCTCGAATCTCGAAGTCTCGAAGCGCTCGTCGGCAATCGCGGCGTAGCGATTCAATTTTTCCGAATAGGGAATATCGAGCGCCGCGATCTCGTAGAACGGGCTCCAGTCCTGGTTCTTGCGCATCTTGCGCTTCGTGGCCGCGCAGAATACCGACCAGCGGATATAGGCCTTCACCATCCACGGAAAGTGGAAGTGCAATGAAGTGACCTGCGAATCGGGACAGGGATTCGCAAAATCGATGGGATGCCACACGCCGTCCTTGCGGAGTGATTCGCAGGAATTGAACTCCCATCCGAAGAACGCATTGATGGTGAGCGTCTCCTTGCGAAGGTGCTCCTTCTCGGCGTCGCTGATGAAATCGGTCTGCGTGGTGTAGCGATCGTGGAGCGGCGCAGTGGGGTCGTAGAGCACGTAGTGCGTCTGCGGACCGAATCCGATGCAGCGCACGAAGCGATCGAAGCCCGTGACCGCGGCCTGGAGGTGCATGACCGCCTTGCCGCTCTCGTCGTAGGCCTTGTAGACCGCCGCGGCGTCGTCGACCTTGGTGACCGCGCGCCAGCCGCCGCCGTCGTACGGCTTCATGAACATGGGCCAGCCGATGCGGTCGCCGATGCGACGCACGTCGAAGAGCTTCGCATAGCGCGAGAGCGTTGGCTTGAGGTCCGGCGTGGGCTCGTAGGTCTTCGGTGGGATCATCCACGTGTCGGGGATGTCCATGCCGAGATGCATCATCGCGCAGTACGACGTGTGCTTCTCGTTGGCCTGCACGCTCCACGGGTTGTTGAAGACATAGAGGCCGTCCATGACGATGGCCTTCTTTATCCACTCGCGGCTCGTGTGGTACCAGTGCGTCAAGCGGTCGACGACGAGGTCGTACTTGCACGGCTGACGCAGGTCGTACGGCTCGATGAAGACGCGCTCCACCTCGAAGCGAATGGTGTCGCCGCTGCCGTCCTCGGACGGGATGCGGAGATCGAGCTTCTTCATCAGAGCTTCGAAGCAGAGCGGCCAGCAGATGTCTGCGCCGAGGGAAAGTCCGATGTGCCGTACGACTTCAGCCATGACTCATTCTCATTCGTAGACGAACATCAGCGGTCCGGGGAAGAGCCACGAGAGGCCTTCACGCAGACGATCCCGCCAGTTTTCCCAGTTGTGACCGTCTCGCGCTTCGACGAACTTCACCTGCATGCCGGTGGCGTCGAGCAGCGGGACGAGTGAGCGGTTCTCGTAGATGAGCGACTCGTAGACGCCGCAGCTCATGAAGACGCGCTCGCTCACCGCGGTGGGCTCCTCGCGCACCTGGTTCACGAACTCCACGA
>JAYTZB010000365.1:0-3555 GCA_043742085.1 Polyangiaceae bacterium | reverse complement strand
GGCGGTCGCGTCGGAGAAGGGGCAGCTGGTCGAGGTCGTGCAGGCGATCACCGCGAAGGACCTCGAGGCCGCGACGCGCCTCGACGCGAAGGCGGTGCGAGCGCGCCTCGATCGCGTCGTGATGGGCCAGGATCCCGAGCTCGGGCTCGACACGCTGCTCGATGCCGGCGCCCTCCGCGTCCTCTTCCCCGAGGTCCACGCGATGGTCGGCTTCGGCGACGGCGAGTGGCGACACAAGGACGTGTGGAAGCACACGAAGCAAGTGGTGCGCCAGGCCGTGCCGCGCCTCGAGGTCCGCTGGGCTTCGCTCTTCCACGACATCGGCAAGACGAAGACGCGCTCCATCAGCCCCGACGGCAAGGTGCATTTTCTCGGTCACGCCGAGGTCGGCACGCGCATGTTCGACAAGCTCGAACGTCGCAGCAACATGTTCTCACCGGAGCCCGCGCTCCGCGACACCATCCGATTCCTCGTGCTGCATCACCTCCGCGCGAACCAGTACGACCCGGCCTGGACCGACAGCGCGGTGCGTCGCTTCGCGCGCGAGCTCGGCCAGCACCTCGACGACCTCCTCTGCCTCGCGCGCGCGGACATCACCACCAAGCGCCCCGAGAAGAAGCGCAAGGGGCTCAACCAGATCGAGGAGCTCGCCGCGCGCATCACGCTGCTTGCTGCCGAGGACGCGAAGCAGCCGCCGTTGCCTTCGGGCGTCGGCGACGCGGTGATGAAGGCCTTCGCGCTTCCCCCGTCGCGCCTCGTCGGCGACATCAAGAAGCAGCTCGAGGCCGCGATCGCCAGCGGCGAGATCGCGCCGCATCTCGAGTCCGAGGCGTACGTGGAGCTGATCGCGAAGGACAAGGCCCGCTTCGGGATCGGGAGCTGAGAGCCGACGCCGGTCGAGCGACGAGGTGATACGCTCGAGCGCATGCCGCGCAGCAAAGGCCGCGTGATCATGACGCGTCTCCTCGGTCCCGGAGAGAAGGACGACGGCTCGTTCGACCGCGAGTTCTGGGCCCGCGCGGGGACCGAGGCCATCTTCGAGTCCGCCGCCGCGATGGTGGCCGACGTGGCGCGCTTTCGAGGACAGGATGAACCACCACCGCGACTTCGAAGAACTGTTGTCCGCCTTGTCTTCCGAGCGCGTTGAGCTCCTGATCGTCGGCGCATACGCGGTGATGGCGGTGACCGAGCCGCGCTACACGAAGGACCTCGACGTGTGGGTTCGCCCTTCCCGGGCCAACGCACGAAGGGTGTATCGCGCGCTGAAACGATTCGGCGCGCCTCTCGACAACCTCCGGGTCCACGATCTCGAGCGCGAGGGCATCATTTTCCAGATCGGCGTCGAGCCCGTGCGCATCGACATCCTCACGCAGGTCGATGGCATCGACTTCGAAGGAGCGCTCCAGCGCGCGCGGAGGGGCAAGTACGGCAACGTCGAGGTCGCTTTCCTCTCGGTGGCGGATCTCATCGAGAACAAGAAGCGCGTCGGTCGCCCTCAGGACCTCATCGATGTCGCAAAGCTCGAAGCCCTCGCGCCGAAGACGACGAAGGCCACCGGAGCCCTGCGCGCTCGCGTGCCCAAGGCGAAAGCGAAAGCGAAGGCGCGTACCGCTCGCCCCAGGCGAGCTCGTTGAACGCGCGCGCGCTCGCGCTACTTCTTCTTCTGCTGGCGGAGTCGCTCTTCGAGGGCGGCGATGGTGCGCGCGAGCTGGCCGTCGTGGAGGCAGCCGAGCAGATCGACCTTCCGGAAGCCGCTCTGCTTCATCTGGTGCATCGTCGAGAGCTGCTTCAGGAGATAGAGCGCGCGCTCGTCGCCGGCCGATCCCGCGCGATCGAAGTGGGTCTTCGCAGCGCAGCTCGCGCCTGCACCCTGGAGGTCGAGCGCGACCTGGAGCGCCGGGCTCATCTTCGAGCGCTCGCCGCGGTTCAGGATCTTGCGGGCCCGCGCGGCCGCGGTCGGGTACTGCGCGCCCGACGTGCCGTAGCCGATGTCATAGATGTCGTCCCAGCCGACGGTGCCCATCTGGGCTTCGAGGACCGCGAAGGCCTCGTCGGCGAGCGCCTTCGCGTTGACGTCCTTCGCGTTCTCCTTCGGCTCCTTCAGCGCGGCGTCGCGGACCTCGACGCGGAGCTTCACCTCGCTGCGGACGTCGAGGTTGGGGTTCGCCTTGAAGACGAGGCCGGCCTCGCGCACGGCCTCCTTCGAGCGATCGGTGGCGCTGTACGCGGTGAAGAGCGCGCGATGCACGTCCTCGCGACCTTGCACGGCGTCTCCCAGCTCCTCGAGGCGCTTCACGCCCGAGCCGTAGTCGCCGCGATCGATCATCGCGATCGCTTCCTTCACGCGCTCGTCGGTCGGCGCGTCCGAGCCGGTCGACCCGCCGTCGGCGCTCGTCGTGACCAGGCCCGTCGCTGCATCTGCGCCGGTGGTGCCGTCCTCGCGACCGCGGAACACGTACACCACCGCGGTCACCAACACGATGATGCCGAGGATGCCCGCGAAGAGCGCCACCAGGAACGCACGCTTGCCGAGCAGCCCTTCGACGCCGCCGACAGCGCTCTTGCCGCCGTCCGCCGTGCCGTCCTTCTTCGCCCTCGCCGCCGCCTGCGCGAGCGCCGCGAGATCGGGCGGAGCCGGTGAAATGCCGCTGATGATGCCGGGATTGGTGGCGAATGCGCTCGGCGCCGGCGCCAGGAACCTCGCGTCGATGCGGCCCGCGGTGGAGAGGTTGGAGAGGAGCGAGGTGATGACCTCGATGACTTCCCTCGCGTCGCCGATGCGCTCGCTCGCTTCCTTCGCGAGGAGGCGCCCGACGAGCACCTCGACCTCGAGGGGCACGTTGCAGTCGGGGCACTTGACGATCATCGCCGGCACCGGCGCGGTCACCTGCATGCCGAGGAGAGCGACCTTGCTGTCGGCCTCGAAGGGACGATGGCCGGTGAGCATCTCGTAGATGATGACGCCGAGGGCATAGAGGTCGGCGCGCGCGTCGACGGGCTGCCCGAGCGCCTGCTCCGGCGCCATGTACTCGGGCGTGCCGTAGACCATGCCAGCCTGCGTGAGCACGTTCTGCTCGGGGCCTGCGCGATCGTTGGTGCCGAGCTCGCCCATCTGGACCTTGGCGATGCCGAAGTCGAGGACCTTCACGAAGTCGGGATCGCCATCGCGATCGACGAGCATCACGTTCTCGGGCTTGAGATCGCGATGCACGATCTTGAGCGTGTGCGCGCGCTGGAGGGCGCCCGCCATCTGCCGTGCGATGTGCAGCGAGCGTCCCAGCTCGAGGCGACCCAAGCCGATGACCTCGCGCAGGCTCGCGCCTTCGACGAACTCGAGGGCGAGGAAGAACGAGCCGTCCTCCAGCTTGCCGAAGTCGGTGGCGGTGACGACGTGCGGATGATCGATGTGCGCCGCGGCCATCGCTTCCCGCTCGAAGCGCGCGACCACCTCGGGGAGGCGCGTCATCTCGGGGTGCAGCACCTTGATCGCCATGCGCTTGCGCATGAGCGTGTGCTCCGCCTGGTAGACCGCGCCCATGCCGCCCTCGCCGAGCA